>DASQMY010000332.1:0-12634 GCA_035645255.1 Mycobacteriales bacterium | reverse complement strand
GGGGTTGAGCTGCAGCTGCGGGACGCCGACGGCGCCGAGGTGGCTGAGGACGACCCGGGCGAGATCGTCGTGCGCGGCGCAAACCTGTTCTCCGGCTACTGGCCGGACGGCCGCGACGGCCCGGACGCCGACGGGTGGTTCCGCACGGGTGACGTCGCCTACGCGGACGAGGACGGTGACCTCCACCTGGTGGACCGCACCCGTGAGCTGGTGCTGGTCAGCGGCTTCAACGTCTATCCGCGCGAAGTCGAGACGGCGCTCAACCAGCACCCCGGCATCGCGGAGGCCGCGGTGATCGGCATCAGCCACCCGTACACCGGCGAGTCGGTGAAGGCGTTCGTCGTCGCCCGCGAGGGCGCCGTCCTGACGGCCGAGGAGGTCGTCGAGTTCTGCGCCCAGCGGCTCGCGCGCTTCAAGTGCCCGACCGCCGTCGAGTTCGTCGCCGAGCTGCCGCACTCGGTCACCGGCAAGCTCGCCAAGGGCCGGCTGCGCGAGGCCGCCGCGACCGGCACCGACTGAGGGATCATTGGTGTCATGAGAAGCGACGCGTGGCTGCCGTTGATCGCGACGGTGATCTCCCTGGAGTTCACCATGGCGCTGTGGCGGCGCTGGCGGCAGAGCCGGCGCTCCTACCTGCGCAGCTGGCTGATCTCCTTCGCCTTCTACACCGCCGGCACAGCGGCGCTCTGGTACGGCGCGGCGTTCGGCTGGGACTCGGCGACCTTCCGCGTCTTCTACGTGTGCGGCGCCTTCCTGACGACACTGTGGCTCGCGCAGGGTGAGCTCGAGCTGCTGATCAGGCCCAAGGTCGCGAGGATCATCGGCTTCTTCCTCACGCTGACGTCGGCGATCGTCGGCTTCTTCATCCTCGCCGTGCCGTTCGTCGGTGACAGCGTGGTTGCCGGGTCGGCGATGCCGCACGGCAAGGACCTGTTCCCAGTGCCGATCCGGGTCGCCATCATGCTCGCCAACATCCTCGGGACGGTCGTGGTGGTCGGCGGCACGCTCTGGTCGGGCTGGCAGTCCCGCGGCCGGGGCGCCGCCGCTGCCTCGCGGTTCCGCGGCACGCTGCTCATCGCAGCCGGCGTCTCGTTCGCCGCGGCCGGCGGGGCGGTGACCTACTTCGGCGAGGAGGCCGGCTTCGCGCTGTCGCTCACCATCGGGATCGTGCTGATGTACTTCGGCTTCGTCGTCGCCTCACGCCGGCCCGGCGCGCACCGGGCGGCCAAGCGCCGCCGCCGCGACAACGAACGCGGCACGACTGTCGAGCCAGGCCGCCTGCTCGACCGGGACGTCGACATCGATGCCGATGCCTCTGGCCAGCCGGCGCCGGCCACGCTCGCGCAGTCGCCGGCGTATGCCGGACGCGGCTAGCCCCGTGCCGCCGCGCGACCACCGGGTCACGCTGCTCGGCAAGCCCGGCTGCCACCTGTGCGACGACGCCCGAGTCGTGGTTGAGCGGGTGGCCGGCGAGCTCGGCGTGCCGTGGGACGAGCGCGACATCACTGTCAACCGGGCCGACCACGTCGAGTACGGCGACCGCATCCCGGTCGTGCTGGTGGACGGGGTCGAGCACACCTACTGGCAGGTCGACGAGGCGCGGCTGCGCGCTGCGCTCGCCCGCTGAGCCGCCGAGATCAGCCGGCGAGGTTGTCGGACATCATCCGCAGCACCCGGATGGCGGTGCGGTAGTCGCCTTCGTCAATACCACGCATCGCCGCGGCTCGGTCCGCGTGCACGGAGGCGGCGGCTGCTGCGTGCGCCGCGCGCCCGGCGTCGGTGAGGGACCACCGCCCGTCCGGAGCGCGGTCCAGCCAGCCGCGGCGCTGCAGCCCGCCGGTGACCTGCTCGAGCGTCTGGTCACCGTCCCGCCAGAACGGCGCGAGCGAGTCGGACAGCTCACGCTCCGCGACCGGCCCACCGGCGAGGACGTTGAGCGCCTGCCAGCCGCGGCGCGTCAGCGCGTGTGTGGACAGCGAGCGGTCCATGGCTGCGTCGATCCGGTTGTCGAGGTGCTTCACCCAGAACCCGATCGGCTGGTCGGTGGTCTGCACCGGCGTGTCCCGTCCCTCGATGTGTCGAATACATGTATCCTGACATGTAGTTGTACGACGCATGAAGGCGGCACTGTTGCGGGTCGACCGGGACGTCGAGCTGGTCGAGCAGGCGATGGTGGCCGTCCGCCGCCGGCAGGCCCGGCGGTCGCTCGCGGCCGCAGCAGCGCGCGACCCACGGGCAGCAGCGCTGATGGCGCACGTCGACGTGCTCGACGTGCTGGAGGCCGGTGCCGAGGCGGGCTCGGTCGTGACCGTCTCCGACGTAGCGGTCGCGCTGTCGGTGGACCAGCCGCGCGCGAGCCGGCTGGTCGCCGCGGCCGTGGCCGACGGCGTGGTCCGCCGTACCGCGGATCAGGCCGACGGGCGGCGGTCGCTGCTGGTGCTGACCCCGCGCGGCCGCACCGTCATCCAGCGGGTCCACGCGTCGAGGCAGTCGGCGTTCGCAGCAGCGATGTCCGACTGGTCCGGAGCTGAGCGCAAGGAGTTCGCCCGGCTGCTCACGCGGTTCGTTGCGGCGCTCACGGTGCCGCCCGGCTGATGTGCCGGACGGGCGGCGGACCGGGCCGCCGTCAGCGGTCGGCGAGCAGCTCGGTGAGCAGCTCGCGCACCCGGCGGTCGATCTCGTCGCGGATCGGCCGCACCGCGTCGACGCCCTGGCCGGCCGGGTCGTCGAGCTGCCAGTCGATGTAGCGCTTGCCGGGGAAGATCGGGCACGCGTCGCCGCAGCCCATCGTGATCACGACGTCCGCTTCCTCGACCGCATCCGTCGTCAGCTTCTTCGGGAGCTCCCGGCTGATGTCGAGGTCGAGCTCGCGCATCGCCTCGACGACCGCCGGGCTGACGGCGTCCGAGGGCGCCGAGCCCGCGGAGCGCACCGACACCCGCCCGCCGGCGTGGTGGTCGAGCAGCGCCGCGGCCATCTGCGACCGGCCGGCGTTGTGCACGCAGACGAACAGCACCTCGGGGATCGCGCTCACGCAGGCTCCTTCATGGACAGCTCGTGCGGTACGACGACCGCGTCGGCAGCCGCCGCGACGTCGGGGTAGAGGGCGCGTACGAGGCCCACGGCGATCGTGAGTCCGACGAGCTGTGCCGCCACGAACGCCGGCACCGACGACGGCGCGATCCCGGTGAACGTGTCGGAAACCGTCCGCGCCAGCGTCACCGCCGGGTTGGCGAACGACGTGGAGCTGGTGAACCAGTAGGCCGCGCCGATGTAGGCGCCGACCGCGGCGGGCGCCGTCGACGCGCGGCCGGACCTGGCGAGCGCGAAGACCAGCAGGAGCAGCCCGACGGTCGCGACGACCTCCGCCAGCCACAGGTGCGCACCGCTGCGGTCCTTGCCCGCGACGCTCGCCGCCGCCAGGTCGAACATCGCGTTGGCCAGCACCGCTCCGCTGAGGCCGCCCGCCGCCTGCGTGCCGACGTAGGCGACGACTTCGCGTCCGGACAACCCGGTCCCGGCGCGGCGCCCGAGCGCCGCGTCGGCGAGCGAGACGACCGGGTTGAGATGCGCGCCGGAGACCGGGCCGACCATCAGGATCACGGCGAAGAGGCCGAACGCGGTCGCGACCGAGTTCTGCAGCAGCTGCAGCCCGACGTCCCCGGGCGACAGGCGCTCGGCCGCGATGCCCGATCCCACGACGATCGCCACGAGCAGCAGCGTGCCGACGTACTCGGCCAGCAGTCGGCGGGCCAACGGTGCCGGCACGGGCGGCCGGCTCACTCGGCAGACCCGACGGCGCCGGGCAGCTCCGCCGGACCCAGTGCGCTGCGCAGCTCGGCCAGCCGGTCCGGCGCGACGGCGTACCAGACCCAGCTGCCGCGCTTGTCGGCGGTCAGCAGCCCGGCCTCGCGCAGCACCTTGAGGTGGTGGCTGACCGTCGGCTGGCTGCGGCCCGTCGGCGCGACCAGGTCGCAGGCGCACACCTCGCCGGTGGGCGACGTCGAGATCATGTTCAGCAGCCGGAGCCGGACAGGGTCGGCGAGCGCCTTGAACACCGTGGCCAGCAGCTCGGCGTCGGGCTCGCTGAGCGTGCTGCGGGCGACCGGCGCGCAGCAGCCACTGATGTCGAGGATGTTCACGCCGTGATATTGACATGTATCGATGTGCCGTGGCAATCTCGTCGTATCGACAGACGTCGATATAACGTACGGAGGTTCGCAATGTCCCGCATCCAGCTCGCCCTGAACGTCGACGACATCGAGGCAGCTGTCGACTTCTACTCGCGGCTGTTCGCCACCGAGCCGGCCAAGCGCAAGCCCGGCTACGCCAACTTCGCGGTCACCGAGCCGCCACTGAAGCTCGTCCTGATCGAGCGTGAAGGCGTCGGCGGCACCATCAACCACCTCGGCGTCGAGGTGGAGACCCAGGCCGAGGTGGCGGCCGCCACCCGCCGGCTGGCCGACGAGGGGCTCGAGACGCTCGAGCAGGAGAACATCTCCTGTTGCTATGCCGCCCAGGACAAGGTGTGGGTGAGTGACCCGTCCGGCGCGCGGTGGGAGGTCTACACCGTGCTCGCCGACCTGCCGGCGTTCGGTTCGGCCACCGACGTCAGCACCGCCGAAGGCTGTGCGTGCTCGGCGCCGGCGGCGTCCGGTGACGGGGTCCCCGCAGCGGCCGGCTGCTGCTGAGCCGGCGACGGCCGGATGCTCCGCGACGGGTTAGCGTGGGGCGGTGACCGAGCACGACGCGACGCGTGCCGCGACGGGCGGCGAGACCGCGCAGACACTCCACCGCGGCCTGCTCGTCCTCGAGCTGCTCGCCGAGTCGCGCGACGGGCTTTCCGTCAACGACCTCGCCGGTCGGCTGTCGGTCAGCCGCACCGTGGTCTACCGGCTGCTCGCCACCCTGGCCGAGCACGGTCTGGTGACCCGGGACGGCGCCGGCCGCAACCGCCTCGGTCTCGGCGCGCTGCGGTTGGCCCGGGAGGCGAGGCCGCAGCTCGCCGAGGTGGCGATGCCGCTGCTGCGCGGGCTGGCAGACGAGGTGGGCGCGACCGCCTCCCTGACCGTCGCTGACAGCGGTGAGGCGCTCGCGATCGCCGTCGTCGAACCGCGGCACACCGAGTTCCACGTCGCCTACCGGGTCGGGTCGCGCCACCCGCTCGACCGCGGCGCCGCTGGGCTCGCGATCCTCGCCGGTCGGCCGCCGTACGCCGGGGAGCCGCCGGCGGTGACCGAGGCGCGGCGGCGCGGGTACGCGGTCACCAGCGGCCACCTGCAGCCGGGCGCGTCCGGCGTCGCGGCTCCGGTGCGAACCGCGGACGGCGTGCTCGAGGCGAGCGTCGGCGTCATCACGCTCGCGGCGGGGGCGGCCGACGACGCGGCCAGCCGCGTGGTCGCCGCGGCCGCCGCGCTGGCTGCGGTCATCCTCGGCTGAACGACGCCGCATGGTGCTGTGGATCGGGCCCGAATTCTCTGTGGTACAGATGATCTTGCTCGTGCGCTCAATTCAAGATCACGACCACCACAGATCAACTTCCCGGACGGTACGGCTGCCGGGGCGGCTGACGGCTCAGCGGGCGGCCTCGTCGACGAGCGGCAGCACGCGGTAGGGCACCGGCGACGACAGTGCGATGACCGTCGACGTCCGCCGGATCCCGTGGACCTCGAGCACCCGATCGATCACCTGCTGCAGGTGCTCGTTGTCGCGGGCGGCGATCCGCACCAGCAGGTCGCCCGGGCCGGTGATGGTGTGCGCCTCCAGGACCTGCGGGATGCGGGCGAGGTGCTGCTGGACGTCGTGGCCCCGACCCTGCGCGATCTCCAGCGTGGCGAACGCCGTGACGCCGTAGCCGAGCGCTGCCACGTCGATGTCGGGTCCGAACCCCCGGATCACGCCGCGCGCCTGCAGCCGGTCGAGCCGCGCCTGCGCCGTCCCGCGCGCCACGCCGAGTCGCCGCGCCGTCTCCAGCACGCCGACCCGGGGGAAGCGCGCGAGGACGCCGACCAGCCGGGCGTCCAGGTCGTCGATCGCTCGGTCGGGCGCCATGGTCTCCCTCCGCTGCATCGGTCAGTCTGCGCTGCCGCTGACCGGTCGCTAAGGCGCGAGGCTGCTGCTGCGCTGTGCATGCTGTCCAGCGTAAGGGGCAACTGTTGCACAACATGTACGCCGGGCGCATGCTGCACCAGCCGGCCGGTACCGACCGCCGCGAGGGAGTGACGATGACCGACACGACAGTCAGCACGACCGCTGCGGCGGCGGGCGTCGATCCCGGGCGAGAGGACTTCCCGATCGACGGCGTCGACGCGGTCTGCTTCGCCGTCGGCAACGCGAAGCAGGCGGCGCACTTCTACTCGAGCGCCTTCGGCATGCGACTGACGGCCTACCGCGGGCCGGAGAACGGCGATCGCGACAGCGCGTCGTACGTACTGCAGTCCGGCGCCGCGCGCTTCGTCTTCACCGCGCCGGTGCATGCCGGCACCGATCTCGGCGACCACGTCGCGCGGCACGGCGACGGGGTCGTCGACATCGCGCTGCGGGTGCCCGACGCCGCGCGGGCGTACGAGCTCGCGGTCGCCCGCGGCGCGCGCGGGCTGGGGGGGCCGCGCGTCGTCGAGGACGAGACCGGTCGAGTGGTGCTCGCGGAGATCGCCACCTACGGCGAGACCAGGCACACGCTGGTCGAGCGGTCGGCGTACACCGGCGTCTACCTGCCCGGCTACGTCGCGCGCGGACCGGTCCTCGCGCCGCCGGAGCGCCGCTTCTTCCAGGCGATCGACCACGTCGTCGGCAACGTCGAGCTCGGCCGGATGGACGAGTGGGTCGGGTTCTACAACCGGGTGATGGGCTTCACCAACATGGCGGAGTTCATCGGTGACGACATCGCCACCGACTACTCCGCGCTCATGAGCAAGGTCGTCGCCAACGGCACGCGCAAGGTGAAGTTCCCGCTGAACGAGCCGGCCGTCTCTCGCCGGAAGAGCCAGATCGACGAGTACCTCGAGTTCTACGGCGGGCCCGGCGTGCAGCACATCGCCCTCGCGACCAACGACATCGTCCGCTCCGTCGACGAGATGCGCGCCGCCGGCGTCGAGTTCCTCGACACGCCGGAGTCCTACTACGACGGCGAGCTGCGCGAGCGGATCGGCGAGGTGCGCGTGCCGATCGAGGAGCTGCGGGCCCACAAGATCCTCGTCGACCGCGACGAGGACGGCTACCTGCTGCAGATCTTCACCAAGCCCGTGCAGGACCGGCCGACCGTGTTCTTCGAACTGATCGAGCGGCACGGCTGTCAGGGCTTCGGCAAGGGCAACTTCAAGGCGCTGTTCGAGGCGATCGAGCGCGAGCAGGCGCGGCGCGGCAACCTCTGATTCGGGCGCGGCGACGCCTGCGCGCGCACGCGCCGGATCAGTGGGCTGCGCCGCCGTCACCGGCGGCGTGCGACGCTGCGAGGGCGGCCCACAGGGCGTCGGGCACCGGGAACGTCGCCATCGCAAGGTCGTCGGCGATCTCTTCCGGTGACCGGACACCGACGAGCACCGACGTGACGGCGTCATGGCGCAGCGGGAACTGCACGGCCGCGGCGCGCAGCGGTGTGGAGTGCTCCGCGCACAGCTCGGCGAGGCGGCGCGCCCTGCCGACGACGGCCTCGGAGGCCGGCTTGTAGTCGTAGAAGAGATCGGCCGCGTAGGGGTCGGCGAGGACTCCGCTGTTGAAGACGCCGCCCATGACGACGGACACCCCCCGCTCCAGGCACCTCGGCAGGAGCTCGTCGGCCGCCGAGCGGTCGAGCAGCGTGTAGCGGCCCGCGCAGAGGATCACGTCCGCGTCCGTCTCGGTCACGAACGCGGTCAGCGGGGCGACGTGGTTCATGCCGTACCCGATCGCGCCGATCGCGCCTTGCGACCGCAGCTCCTCGAGCGCCGGGTAGGCGGTGCGCAGCGCCTCCTCGTGATGGTCGTTCGGGTCGTGGATGTAGACGATGTCGAGCCGGTCGGTCCCGAGCCGCTCGAGGCTCCCCTCCAGCGACCGCAGTACGCCGACCCGGCTGTAGTCGAACACCGCGCGCCTCCCGGCGGCGGCCCACGACGACGACGGGGGACCGTCCTCGACGATGAGCCGGCCGACTTTGCTGGAGAGCGTGTATGAGTCGCGCGGGACGCCGCGCAGCGCCTCGCCGAGTCGCTGCTCGGCGAGGCCGAGACCGTAGAACGGCGCGACGTCGAGGTACGCGACACCGCTGTCCAGAGCCGCGTCCACGGTTCTGCGGGCGATTTCCGGGTCCACCGGCAGGTAGAGACCGCCGAGCGGCGCCGTGCCGAGTCCGAGCACCGTCACGGACACGCCGGTGCGGGCGATGGTCCTCCGGTCTACCGGGTCCACCTGCTGCCGGTCGGGCGCTACTGGCGGGCGGGTGTCTTGCTCCCGGCGTCGGCGGGCTGCGCCGCCTTGTCGCCGCTCATGGGTGTGCCGCCGGTTGCCTGCTGGCCGGGTCCGGTCGGCACCCCGCTGCGGGTGGTGCCGCCGGTCGCCTGCTGGCCGGCGCCGGCCGCGACGCCGGTCTTGGCCGCATCCGCGGCTGTGCCGCCCTGTGCACCGGGAGCGGTCGAAGCGCCGCCCTGCTGCGGCGCGGACGCGCCCCCTCCGGCACCGGCCGGCTGCCCGGTCGCCTGCGGCGGGGGACCGGCCGGCGCGCTGGCCGGCTTCGGGTCGCCGGGGTCGCCGAGCGGGTTGAGCCCGGCGACGTTGCCGCCGAGCGTCGCGAGCATCTGCCGCACGTTGGTCAGCTGCGAGTTGATGCTGTCGCGGCGCTGGGTGGCCGCTGCGAGCTCGCGGTCGGACTCGGCGCGGATCTTGTCCGCCCGGGACTTCGCCTCGGCGACGATGTCGTCCGCCTGCTTCTTCGCGTCCTCGACCTGCCGGATCGACTTGCGCTCGGCGTCCGCGCGCAGCTTCTCCGACTCGAGGCGCAGCCGCTCGGCCCGCTCCTCGACCGCGAGCAGCTGCTTCTCGGCCGCCTCGGTGCGCTCGGTGAAGTCCTTCTCGGCGAGGTCGCGCCGCTGCGCGAGCGTCGTCTCGAAGTCGGTGGCCGCGCTCGCCGCCTTGGCGCGCTGCGACTCGAACAGCGCTTCGGCCTCGGCCCGGCGGGCGGCGGCGTCGCGGTCGGCCTCGTCACGGATCTGGTCGGCCTCGCGCTTGGCGGTCTCCAGCGCCTTCGCCGCCTGGGCGTCGACGTCGGCGCGACGCTCCTTGGCGTAGCGCTCGGACTCCTCGCGGATCGCGGCGCTCTCCTTCTCGGCGCGCTGGCGCTCGGCGGCGACCTCCGCGGCGGACTTCTTCCGCAGGTCGGCACCCTCCTCCTCGGCAAGGGTCAGCATCTTCTCGATCCGCGCACCGAGACCGGAGAACGGTGACGGCGAGCCGGCGGCCTGCTCGTCGTACGCAGCCTTCTCCTGCTGCAGCTGCTCGACGCGGCGGGTGAGGTCGGCCGCCTGCCGCTTCGCGCGCTCGAGCTGCTCGGTGACGCTCCGGATGTAGCTGTCGACCTGGCCGGGCTCGTAGCCGCGGCGGGACTGGGCGAAGTCGGGGGAGGTCTCTGTCATCACCGGTTCCTGTCGGTTTGCAGGGAACGCTATGCGTTCATCCTGGCACGGTCTGTCATGCCTCGCTCGATCGGGACGTCCGGGCTGGTGCCGGTACGGCGAGCGCCTCGATGACGCCGGAGAGCTGGGAGAGCTCCGCCGCGATCTCGTCGCGACGTCGGGAGAGTGCGGCCACCTCCGTGCGCGCGCTGTCCAGCAGCTCGTGCGCCTCCGTGCGCAGCTCGTCGGCCTCCCGCCGCGCGTCGGCGACGAGGTCGGTGACCTCCGCCCGCACGCTGCGGCGCAGGTCCTGGGTCTCGCGCTGCGCGGTCGCGACCTGCGCGGCCACCCGCTCGCGCAGTGCGCGGGCACCCGCCTGCGCCTCGGCCTCCCGGCGCTCGGCCCGCTCGACGGCGTCGCGCGCGCGGCTGTCGGCGTCGGCCGTCGTCTGCGCCGCGTCCTCGGCCGCCTTGGCCCGCACCCGGTCGGCCTCGCGCTGCGCCTGCTCGACCAGGCCGGCCGCCTGCCCGCGGATCTCGCCGACTCTCGACTCGGCCTCGGCGATCCGGTTCTGCGCCGTGCGGTCGGCCTCGGCCAGCAGGCCCTCGACCCGCTCGCGCGCGGAGCGGGCGGTGGCGGCCGCTGCGGCGTGCGCCTCCGACTTCGCCCGCTCGGCCTCCAGCTCGGCCGACTCCAGCAGCGCGCGGATCGTCTGCTGCGTCCAGGCCATCTGCTCGGCCACCTCGGCGTGCAGCCGGTCGGCGTCCGCCTGCGCCTGCGCGCGGATCCGCTCGACCTCGGCGGCCGCCTCCTCGCGCACGGTCGCCGCCTCGGCGAGTGCCGACTCGACCTCGCGCTCGGCGTTCTCGCGCACCGCTGCAGCGCGCTCCGCCGCAGCGGCCTCCAGCTGCTGTGCGGTCTGCTCGGCAGTGGACGTCATCGCCGCCACGGCCGCCACCGCCTCGTCCTGCCGGCGGCGTACCTCCGCCTCGGCTGCGGCGGTCTGCTCCTCGGCCGCTGCCTTGGCCCGGCCGAACATCTGGTCGGCCTCCGCGCGCGCCTGCGCGAGCAGCTGACCGGCGCTCGCCTTGAGCTGGGTGCCCTCCGACCCGGCCGCCGCGCGGATGCGGTCGGCGTCCTGCGCCGCCTGGTGCAGCAGGTCGTCGCCCTCGTCGCGCGCCGCCTGGGCGAGCAGCGCCGCCTGGTCGGCCGCGTCGGCGAGCAGCTGCCGGGCCTCGTCGCTGGCCGCGTTGACGCGCGAGTTGGCCTCGGCCCGGGCGCGCTGGTCCAGCGAGGCGGCCCGCTGGCGCGCCTCGGTCTGGGCCTGCTCGGCCTCCTCGCGGCGCGCGGACGCCTCGGAGTGCAGCCGGGCGGCCTCGTCGTGGAGCCGTTGCGCGTCGGCGCGCAGGCGCTCGCTCTCGGCCCGCGCCTCCGTAGCCAGCTGCTCCGCCTCGGCGCGCAGCTGGTCGGCCTCGCGCTGGGCCATGTACAGGACGCGTGCAGCCTGGCCGCTGATCGAGGCCATGTCTGCGGCGGCGGAGCCCCCGTCCTCGCGCGCCGTGCTGTCGACGGACATGGCTTGATCGTGGCACGCATCGGGACAACCTGTCTGCCCCGGGGAAACATCACTCCCACCGGACACAACCGCTCGTCGGGCGCGGATCAGTCGACGGCCGGCTCGATCCGGCCGGTCACGTTGCCGAATCCGAGGTGCGGGCCGGTCCCGGTCACGGCCGCGATCGACACCGTGTCGCCGTCCGCGAGAAAGCTGCGCGCCGTGCCGTCGGCGAGCTCGAACGGCTCCGCGCCCCCCCATGACAGCTCAAGCAGGCTGCCGCGCTGGTCGCGTTCCGGACCGGAGACGGTGCCCGACGCGAACAGGTCACCGGTGCGCAGCGCGGCGCCGTTGACCGTCAGGTGCGCGAGCTGCTGCGCGACGGTCCAGTACATCGAGGCAAACGGCGGCCGCGCGACCACCGTGTCGTTGAGCAGCACCTCGATCGCCAGGTCCAGGCCCCAGTCCTCCGTGCTGCGCAGGTAGTCGAGCGGCACCGGCTCCTGCACCGGCTGCGGGACCCGTGCGCCGGTCAGCGCCTCCAGCGGGACGACCCACGCAGACACCGAGGTCGCGAACGACTTGCCGAGGAACGGCCCGAGCGGGACGTACTCCCACGCCTGGATGTCCCGGGCGCTCCAGTCGTTGACCAGCACGACGCCGAAGACGTGGTCGGCGACGGCGTCGGCCGCCACCCGCGTCCCGAGCGCCGTTGGTACGCCGACGACGAAGCCGACCTCCGCCTCGATGTCCAGCCGCGTGGACGGGCCGTAGGTCGGCGCGTCCGCGTCCGGCGGCTTGCGCTGCCCGCACGGCCGGACGACCGGCGTACCGCTCACGACGACCGTGCCGGCGCGCCCGTGGTAGCCGACCGGCAGGTGCCGCCAGTTGGGCAGCAGCGGCTCGGCGTCCGGTCGGAACATCCGGCCGACGTTGGTGGCGTGGTGGATCGACGAGTAGAAGTCGACGTAGTCGCCGACGTCGAACGCGAGGTGCATCGTCACGTCGGACATCGGTACCAGCATCGGCTCGACCGAGCGGTCGTCGCCGGTCAGCAGCTCGCGGATCAGTCGGCGTACGGCGGACCACGCCGGCCGCCCGCGGGACATGAGCTCGTTGATGCTCTTGGCGCCGAAAACCCTCGCCGCATCAGGGATTGCATCGTCGAGCAGGCCCGCAGCGGAGACGGCGGCCAGGTCGAGGACGCGGTCGCCGATCGCGACCCCGATGCGGCGCTCGCCGTCCGGCCGGGACCACACGCCGTACGGCAGGTTGTCGATGGTGAAGTCCGAGCCGGCCGGCACCGGGACCCAGCTGCTCATGCGGGCTCACGGACCAGGCCGAGCGCCCACAGGTCGGCCGCCGGCTCGGCGACGCTGCAGCTGCCGAAGCCGACCAGCAGCTCGGACCTGACCTGTGCCGCCGTCGCGGTGTCCAGCGCCGTCGCCGCCGCGACGAGCACGCCGGCGTCGCGCGCGGCGAGCAGCGTGGTGAC
>DASQMY010000331.1:0-6314 GCA_035645255.1 Mycobacteriales bacterium | reverse complement strand
CGGCTGGCCGCCCTGCCCGCGGACACCCGGGCCGTCCTCGACGTGGCGGCCGTGATCGGCCGGGAGGCGGACCTCTCGCTGCTGGCGCACGCGACCGGCCGCCCGGTCGACGAGTGCATCGACGCGCTCGAGCCTGCGCTCGCGTCGCGGATCTTCGTACCGGTCCCCGAGCTGTCCGGCCGGCACCGGTTCGCGCACGCGCTGGTGCACGAGGCCGCACTCGCCGAGGTGTCGTCGCTGCGGATGGCGCGGCTGCACGCCCGGGTGGCGGAGGCGATCGGCGCGGTGACCGGCGACTCCGACGACAGCGCCGAGATCGTCGCCGGGCACCTGTGGGCTGCCGCCGGGGTCGTCGGACCGGCGGTCGCCGCGGACGCCCTGATGCGTGCCGCCGAGGTCGCGGTACGCCGGACCGCGTACGAGACGGCCGACGACCTGCTGAGCCGGGCGCTGCAGCTGCGCCGGGCGGCGGGTGGCTCGCGGGAGGCGAGCGAGGCCGAGCTGCTCACCACGGTCCGGCTCGTCTCGCTGCGCCGCGCCCGGCACGGCTACAGCCGCGCGTACGACGCGACCGTGGTGCTCGACCGCGCCGACGACCTGGCCCGGCGGTCCGGCCGGCAGGATCTGTATCTCGGGCTGCTGCTCGCGCAGTGGGGTGCTGCCGGGACGTCCGGCGACATGCCGACGCAGGAGCGCCTCGCGCAGCGCATCCTGGCGCTCAGCGAGCAGAGCAGCGACCCGGTGGTCCGGCTCGTCGGCCAGTCCGCCTGGGGCGTCAGCTGCTGGCATCTCGGCCGGATGCGCGAGGCGGATGCCCGGATGGTCGCCGTCGAGGCGGTTGTGCCGGAGCTGTCCGAGGACGACCTCGCGAGGATGGGGGAGCTCGACGCCGCCTCGCTTTTCCTGTCGTTCTGCGTGCACGTGCGGGTGGTCGCCGGGTCGATCGACGTCGACGGGAGGTTCGAAGAGCTCGCGGAGCGGTTCACGCGGCCTTACGACCGGCTCGTCGTCGCCAACTTCGCCGGACTCACGGCGGTCATGCGCGGCGAGCCCGAGGTTGCGGCCCGCTGGGCGGACTGGGGGCTGCAGAACGACGAGAACGAGGGGTTCGCGTTCTTCGGCGGCGCCTGCTCGATCTACCTCGGCTGGGCGCGCACCATGCAGGGCGACCCGGCGGGTCTGGCGTTGATCGAGCGCGGTTTCGAGCGCTTCGCGGCCGCCGGAGCCCGCACCGGCTACGGGCTGATGGTCGCGCTGCAGGTCCAGGCGATGCTGTTCACCGGCCGGCCCGTCGAGCAAGCCCGCCGGGTGCTCGACGCCGGCGCGCGCGAGGTCGCGAGGAGCGGCGAGCGGTTCATCGTGCCCTACCTGGAGCTGGCCCGGGCCCGCGTCGCGGCGGCGGCAGGTGCGGGCACCGACGAGGTCGCTCGGCACGTGCGCACCGCGACGTCGCTCGCCGAGGAGATGGGGATCGCGCCGGTCGCAGCTCTCGCGGCGCAGCTGACGCCGTAGCTCGCCTGCCGCCGCCGCGTCCGGCGCGCAGGGGCGGTGCGCCGACCGCACCGCCCCGTCGTCCCGGTCTGCGGATGGATCGTCACCACTTGACGGACGCCGCGAACGACGCCTGTCCGCCCAGCCAGCCGGTGCCGACCGCGATGAGCCCGTCGCCGACGACCTTCGCCTTGTTGTGCTCGGTGCCGGCGTAGTCCAGGTCCTTCTTGGCGAAGTACGCGTTCGCCGTCAGCGCGTCGCCGTAGAAGGTGGTGCAGATCTCGCCGGCCGCCGACGTCGACAGCGTCTCGCCGGGTGACACGGTGAGGACCGCGTCGAACGTCGCCGGCTCGCACACGTTGGAGCCGACCGGCAGCGTCCCGTCGTCCGCGGTCACCGTGACGTCGAGGTAGCCGCCCAGCGGACCGCGCGTCGCGCCGTCGACGCGGATGCTGCTCGCCGTCTTCTGGACGGAGAAGTCGAAGGCGGAGCGGTCGATGTACTCGGTCTCGGCTGCGTGCGCCGGTACGGCGGAGGCGGCGAGTGCGGCGACGGTCACGGCGGACAGCAGCAGCTTGGTGGTGCGCATGGCGTTTCTCCTCCTGAGGTGGCAGGTCGCTCGACCTGCTCGCGTTGTTCTGACCCCTGGAGCGTGCGACCGAGCGCTGGTCGTCCACTTGCCAAGCGCTGGTGGCCGGCTTGCAGGACGCCGGAACACCGTGCCGCTGCGTATCACGGAGTCCGGCACGGCGCTCCCCCGAGCGAACCGGCCACAGCGGCCGCCATATCGCTGAGGGGACATACCAATGAAGACAATGCTGTCACTGCGCCGGAGGGGCCGATCGGCCGCGGCGCTGACCGTCGCGGCCGCGGTCACACTCGCCGCGGGCGTCGCTGCCGCCGCGCCGGCCGAGGCCCGGCCGCACCGCGGCTACACCAAGTGGTCGGTGATCCTGTGCAAGTACAAGGGGACGCTCGCCGAGCCGCACAGCAAGGACTGGTACCGCGACTTCCTCACGACGCAGGGCAACTTCAAGGGCGGCAACGCCGACTACTGGCGACACATCTCCAACGGCGCCATCACTCTCGACGGGTCGGTCGTCCGCGGCTGGTACTCGATGAACAAGACTGTCGCGGACCACCAGGCGGCCGGCTACTCGCGCTGGCAGCGGATCCAGGACTGTGTCAACGCAGCCGCGAACGCGGCGACGCCGTACCACGTGCCGGCCGGCAACCGGATCGTCGTCATCACCAACAAGGCGGTCGACTCCGGCGCGGCAGGCGGCCGCGTGCTGCTCGACCCCGGGGCGCAGTTCCAGGCCTTCGCTGCGCACGAGATGGGTCACGGCTACGGGCTGGAGCACTCGTTCTCCGACGACCCGACCTACCAGAACGCGCCGTGGTCGCAGATCGGCGAGTACGACGACGAGTGGGACCTGATGAGCGTGCAGAACGCGCACATGTTCGCGACGACGCGCTTCGGGCTCGGCGGTCCGGGCCTCAACGGGCACAACGTCGACCGGATGGGCTGGATGCCGCGCAACAAGATCACCACGGTCGGCGCGGCTGGCGAGACGACCCGGACGTTGACGCTGACCGCGGTCAACAAGCTCGGCCAGACGGGCTGGGGCCTCGTGCGCATCCCGTTCGACCCGTCGGACCTCACCCGCTACTACACCGTCGAGCTGCGCGCGAAGACGGCCTGGGACCGCGGGATCCCGGCGACCGGCGTGCTCATCCACGAGGTGAAGAACAGCGGCAAGAACACCTGGCTGCTGAAGTCGCGCGGCGACCGCACACCGCTCACCGCGATCAGCCGCAACGGCGTGACTGTGCAGACCAACTGGGTCAACGCCACGACCGGCCAGGCGTCCGTGACGATCACGTCGAACATCGCGCAGCGCTGCCTGCAGGGCTACGTGTGGCGCGAGGCCGGTCCCGGTGACCTCGTCTGCGTGCTGCCGTCGGTCCGGACCGCCAACCGGATCGCCAACGACTCCGCGTCGCAGCGCTGGGTGTGGGGACCGTACGGTCCGCACACGTGCATCCAGGGCTACGTGTGGCGCGAGGCGTTCCCCGGCGACGACGTGTGTGTCACGCCCGAGGTCCGCACGGCGACGGCGTACGACAACAGCCAGGCGGCGGCCCGGCGCAACCCGGCGCGGTTCGTCTACGGACCCAACACGTGCAAGGCGGGCTACGTGTGGCGCGAGGTCGACCAGAAGGACTACGTCTGCGTCGCGCCCAGCGTCCGGAGCCGGGTGAAGTACGACAACAGCCTCGCGTCGGTCCGCCGGCAGGGCTACGGCGCCTACGGCTACTACACGTGCAAGCAGGGCTTCGTCTGGCGGGAGGCCTTCCCGGCCGACAAGGTCTGCGTCTACCCGTCGCAGCGGACGCAGGCGAAGCTCGACAACGCGCAGGCGAACGCGCGGCTGCGCTGGGCCTGACCCGACAGGTCCGCTGAGCCGCTCGAGCCCGGGTCGCTGCGCCGACCCGGGCTCCTCGCTGCTCCGGTCAGGAATCCGGCCGACCCTGCGCGCGTTGCGAACCGGCAACAGCGAGGAGGTCGCGATGCAGCTGATCGCATCGACAGGTGGCCGCGACGTCGGTCGGGAGGACGTCCTCCCGCCGACCGGTGACGACGCGCTGGACGCCTACTCGCAGGTCGTCACCGCCGTCGCCGAACGACTCCGCCCGTCCGTCGTGAGTCTGTCTGTGCTGGTGCGCGGACCGGTGGGGGAGGCGGGCGCCGCGGGTTCTGCGGTGGTGCTCTCGGGCGACGGGATGCTGCTGACGTCGGCGCACGTCGTCGAGGGGGTGCGCGGCGGAGCGGCGACGACGTACGACGGCCAGGAGCTGCCGTTCGAGGTGGTCGGCGCCGACCCGCTCAGCGACATCGCGGTCCTCCGCGCGTACGGCGGCGAGCTGTCGGCGGCGGAGGTCGGCGACGCCGACCGGCTGCGGGTCGGCCAGCTGGTCGTGGCGATCGGCAACCCGCGCGGCTTGTCGGGGTCGGTGACCGCGGGGGTCGTCAGCGCGCTCGGCCGGTCGCTGCCGACCCGCTCCGGCGCCGCGACCAGGGTCGTCGAGAACGTCATCCAGACCGACGCCGCGCTCAACCCGGGCAACTCCGGAGGCGCGCTGGTCGACTGGCGCGGCCGGCTGGTCGGGCTCAACACCGCGGTTGCCGGCATCGGCCTGGGACTCGCCGTACCGATCGACACGACGACGCAGCGGATCATCGGCGCGCTGGTGTCCGTCGGCCGGTTCCGCCGGGCCTACCTCGGGATCGCCGGTGAGCAGCGGCCGCTGCCGCCGTCGGTCAACCGCTGGCTAGAGCGGTCCGAGGGCGTCGCCGTACACGCAGTGGTGGCCGGCAGCCCGGCCGCCCGCGCCGGCATCCGACCCGGCGACGTGATCCTCGACGTCGACGGTGAGCCGGTCGCGACCACCGGGCAGCTGCAGCGACTCATGGTCGAGGAGGCGATCGGGAGCGCGGTCTCCGTCCGTGTCCTGCGCGACGGCGGGATCAGCGAGCTGACGACCGTGCTTGACGAGCTCAGGACCTAGCGGACACCTCGACGAACGAGATGCCCGGCTGCGGCAGCAGGAACGACGTCGACCACTGCCCGTCGCTCGCGACCTCGACTGTTGTCGGTCCCGCCAGCTCGGCGAGCTCGTCGGCCGCCTGCAGCTGTCGCCACTCGTCGCCCTCGGGCCAGTCGCGGGTGCCGGCGACGAGGTGCTGCCACGCGGCGAAGACGTTGCTGTGCTGCTCGTCGACCCGCCAGTGGCGCACGGTTGCCGGACCGGGCGGCAGCCCGGTGACGGTCAGCGTCACCTCCCTGCCGAGCAGGGGATCGCCGAGCACCCGTGACTGGTCGAGGCTGCTGTTCCACACCAGCACCCCGACCTCGCCGCCGGCGCCGCGGGCGGCCAGCGCGGACACCAGCGAGCCGGCGCCGTCACCGGCCAGGGACACCGCGAGCCGGGCGTCACCGAGTCGTTGCAGGAGCACCATCGCCCACCACCGGGGCTTGCGCAGGTTGCCGACCGTCAGCAGGCCGAAACCGCCGTGCTGCAGCCGCTCCGGTACGCCGAGCTCCTCGAAGTGGTCCGAGGCGACCCAGTGCGACAGGGCGTCGATCCGCCCCATGCTGGACGCCATGCCGTCGAGCAGGAAGGTCGCCGCGAACACCGTGTCACCGACCAGATGGAAGTGCTCGGACCCCGGTCCCCACTCGGTCCACCAGATGGGAGCGTCCGACCGGCCGTGCCGGCGCAGGATCGGCCGCAAGTCGAGCGGCGGACTGCCGTAGGTGTGCGTGGACACGAAGTCGACAGCGGCACCGGAGGTCGCGACGTGCTCCAGCAGGCGACCGACCCACTGGGCCGCCGCGGACGCCGGTCCGCCCACCACGAGCTCGGCATCGACGTCCCGCACGGCTGCAGCGGTCACGTCGTAGAGCCGGAAGTACTCCTCCGGCGTGCCGCTCCAGAACACGTCGAGGTTGGCCTCGTTCCAGACCTCGAAGCTCCACCCGGCGCGCACCTCGGCGAGCCCGTACCGCTCGACGAGGTGGGCGGTGAGTGACCGGATGAGATCGGCCCACCGCTGCCAGTCCTTCGGGGGCGAGATGTTCGCCCGGTAGGCGAACACCGTGCGCGCCGGGTCGCTGGCCAGGTCACTCGGCATGTAGGACAGCTCCACGACCGGACGCATGCCGATGCCGCGCAGCTGGTCGTACACCCGGTCGATGCCGGAGAAGTCGTGCACGGGCTGCCCGTCGACCTCGCGGTAGACGCCGAGATCGTCGCCT
>DASQMY010000330.1:0-3422 GCA_035645255.1 Mycobacteriales bacterium | reverse complement strand
GGTGCTGCACCCCGGACAGCTCGACGCCGCCAACGAGGTCTACGCGCCGAAGCAGGACGACTACGACCACGCCGAGCTGATCCTCGACGCCTACGAGCACTACACGTCCGAGGCGGGCGGGCGGCGCGGCGCGGTCATGCTCGGCGACGAGATGATCGACGAGGCGTCGCGCAAGATGGCGCTCGTGATCGCGGGCAAGGGCCGGGCCGCGGGGATGACGCGGACCTCGAAGTTCGAGCCGACGGCCGAGTAGCGCGCCGTCAGGCGAGGGTACGGCGGCGGGCCAGCACGGTGACCGAGCCGGCCGCGGCGGCTGCAGTAGCCAGGGCGAAGGCCGCCCCCACGCCGCTGCGGTCCACGGCGGCACCGGCCAGGACGCTGCCGATCGAGCTGCCCACCAGGAAGCTGGTGATCAGCCAGGAGAACGCTTCGGTGACGGTGCCGTCCGGCGCGTGCAGCCCGACGAGGACGAACTCGCAGGAGATGGCCGGTGCGATCATCACGCCGGACAGCGTGACGAGCACGACCATCAGCGCCAGCGGCGGCACGGCGATGAGCGGCGCGGTGCACATCGCCATCAGCCCGAGCAGGGCGGCCAGCCGCACGCCTGCCTCGCCGCCCCACGTTCGGGCGCCGTAGTACAGCCCGCCCGCGAGGCTGCCGACGGCGGACAGCGCCAGCAGCCAACCACCAACGGACGTGGAGTCCAGAGTCTCGCCGTACGCCGGGAGGCCGACCGCGAGGACGCCCACGGACATCCCGATCGCGGCGGCTTCCAGCAGCAGGGTGCGCATGGCTGCGCTGCGCAGCGGTCCCGCCCAGTGCGCCTCGCGCGGCTCGCCGCGCCAGTCGCGCGACTCCTCCGTCGTCGCGAAGACGAGCGTGCCGGCCAGCGCGATCGCGCCGCCGACGAGCACTGCCAGCCGCGGCCCGGACACAGCGGTGATCACCACGACGAGGAGCGGGCCGAGCACGAAGATCAGCTCCTGCACGGCGGCCTCGAGCGCGTAGGCGACGTCGACCGGTGGGCCGCCGCGGACGAGGGTGGGCCACAGGGCGCGCAGGCACGGTTCGAGCGGCGGGGTCGCCACGCCGGCGATGACGGCGAACAGCAGCGGCGCCGCCGTACCGCGGCCGGTGGAGTAGGCGAGCGCGGCGAACGCCGCCGCGCCCGCCACCGCGGTGGCGAGCAGTGCTGTGCGCTGCCCTCGGTAGTCGACGATGCGGCCGATGACCGGCGCACCGACGGCCATGGCGATCGCGTAGGCACCGCTCATCACGCCGGCCAGCACGTAGGAGCCGCCGGTGTCGCGGACCAGCAGCAGGATCGCGAGCGGCGCCATCCCGGTCGTCAGGCGTCCGCCAAGCGCCGCGCCGAGCAGACGCGGGACACGCCGGCGGCGCAGGACGGCGACGTACCCGGACTCGAGCATCCGGTGACGCTACATCTGGACGTTCGGCCGGTGCGCGCCCGATCGGGCGCGAGCGACCGCCCGCCGGAGGTCAGGCCGGTGTGGCCGGCGACGGGATGCGGGCCATCATCGAGCGCATCACGACGGGGTGGAAGTGCTTGACGACGGCCCAGTACGCGCGGCCGGACCGGCCGTGGATCTGCACGAGAGTCGTGAACGCCACGTCACCGGCCGGTTCGTCGACGTCGACGACCAGCCGGAAGTCGAGGTGCTTGTCGTCGATGCCCATCACGATGCGGGTCGGGCTGCTGCTCAGCACCGGGAAGCCGTCGCCGAGCGACTTCGCCCCGCCGGTCTCCAGGCCGAACGGCTTCACCAGCACGTGGCGGACGCCCATCAGCGCGCTCACCCAGCCGGGTATGCCGGCGAACAGCCCCGCCTGCCAGGCCGCCGGCTCGCGCGAGTCGTCGGCGCGCAGCGGTGTCGTGTACGTGTCGGCCGCATCGACTCGGGTGAGGGACGCGTTGGCGCCGACCGGCCGCAGCGCTGTCTCGGTCACTGCCCGTCGCTTCGCCGCTGCGGCCGTGCTGCCGGTCGCGGTCGTGCCGGTCGTCCCGCCGCCCGAGCTCACCACGATGCCCTCCATACGCTGCCGTATGCCAACCATACTGCTCCGTATGGACAACCACAAACCGGTGCTCGCCGTAGGGTCGACGGATGGCGGAACGTGTGTACGGCGGCGCCGACGACGTCATCGAGCTGCTGTCCCGCCGAGGCGCCGTGCAGGTGGTCGAGGCGCTGCTCGGTGGGTCGCTCACGGAGCGGGCGGTCGCCAGCCGGCTGTCGGCGTACAGCGCGAGCGTCGTCGCGCAGCGGGTCGCCGACCTGCGGCGGATCGGCGTGGTCGAGACGGTGCCGGAGAACGGCGACCTGCGCTTGTCCGCTGACGGCCGCCGGCTGCTCGGCGTACTGGATGCCCTGGAGCGGTGGGCGGGCCGCGGCTAGCGCGGTCCGGCGGGCGCGCGCTAGCTCAGCTCAGCCGGTCGAGGATGCCGGTCTGCGCCAGCAGCGCGAACCGGTCGGGGACGCCCCAGTGCTCGACGATCCTGCCGTCGACGACTCGCGCGACGTCGAGCACCGTGACATCGACCGGCCGGCCGGAGGGCGGACCGAAGAACGGGCCGGTCGCCGTACCGCGGCCGCGGACGCGCATCCAGACCTTGTCGCCGGCTTCGACCGAGTCCTCGATGGTGAACGACATGTCGGGTACGGCGCGGTGCAGGTCGCGGACGGCGGCTTTGACGTGCTCGATGGCCGCTGCTCCCGCGCCCGCCATACCGAATTGGTGCTCGACGAGGTCGGGCGAGCAGAGCTCGTCGACCACGCTGTCGTCGCCGGTCGAGAACGCCTCGAACATCCGGCGCATGGCCGTGGTCGCTGCAGACTCGGTGCCGACGGGCGCGCTGATGAGAGTGTCCATGAGAGTTTCTCCAAGGGGTCGCGGGGACGCTGACGGATGTTGGTCCGTGGTCGGCTAGGTTGAATACAGTGACGCTAGGATGAAAGGAGGCGACCGTCAAGAGCCCGCGTAGCTACCACTCGCCGCTGCGCGCCGCCCAGGCGGCGGAGACGCGCCAGCGGGTGCTCGCGAGCGCGCGAGACCTGTTCCTCGAGCGCGGCTATCCCGGGACGACGATCGCCGGTGTCGCACGGCGGGCGGGAGTCTCGGCCGACACGGTCTACAGCCTGTTCGGATCCAAACCTGGGCTGCTCAAGGAGGTGCTCGACGTCGTCATCGGCGGCGACGAGGAGGACGTGCCGGTGCTCGAGCGGCCGGGGCCGCAGGCGGTCCGGGCGGAGAAGGACCAGCGGCGGCAGCTCGAGCTTTTCGCGGCCGGCATCACCGACCAGCTGGAGCGCGTCCGGCCGATGGACGACATCCTGCGCAGCGCGGCTGCGGTCGATCCGGCGCCGGCCCAGCTGCGCTCCGACCTCCAGCTTCGGCAGCGC
>DASQMY010000329.1:0-10607 GCA_035645255.1 Mycobacteriales bacterium | reverse complement strand
GGCCCGGAGAGCAGCGTCCAGACGGCGAAGCCGACGAAGAGCAGCGCCGCCGCGATCTGCAGCGGCCGCTCCGGCAACCGGTCGGCGAGCAGCGCGCCGGCCGCGACCGACACCAGCTGCATCAGTGCGGCCGCGGTCGCGACGCCGGCGAGCACCTGGCCGCGGGGCAGCCGCGATGCCAGCGACACGACCAGCAGCTGACTCTTGTCGCCGAGCTCCGCCACGAAGACCAGGGCGAATCCCAGCCACGCCGCTTCCAGCAACGCTACGCGCTGCCCTTGGCCCGCCGGCCCATCTCCTTGGCGATCTCGCGGTTGGCGTCGCGTTCGGCGAGGTCCTGCCGCTTGTCGTAGGACTTCTTGCCGCGGGCCAGCGCAAGCGTCACCTTGGCGCGACCGTCCTTGAAGTAGAGCTCGAGCGGCACCAGCGTGAGGCCGGACTCCTTGGTCTTTCCGATCAGCCGGAGCAGCTCGTGCCGGTGCAGCAGCATCTTGCGGACGCGCCGCGGCTCGTGGTTGGTCCACGTCCCCTGCGTGTACTCCGGGATGTGCATCCCCTGCAGGAACGCCTCACCGTCCTTGAGGACGCCGTAGGCGTCGACGAGCGACGCCCGGCCGAGGCGCAGCGACTTGACCTCGGTGCCGGTGAGGACCAGCCCGGCTTCGATCTCGTCCTCGATGTGGTAGTCGTGCCGCGCCTTCCGATTCTGCGCGATCAGCTTGCGGCCGGTCTCCTTGGGCATTCTCGTCAGCCCCGCGGGGTGCCGAGGTCGGCGAGGATCCCGTCGAGGACCTCCACCGCGCGGCGGATCGCGACGTCGTCGGTCGCGCTGCTCTCGACGTCGATGTCCGGGCGGACGCCGACGCCCTCGAGCGAGCGACCGTCCGGCGTGTAGTAGCGGGCGATGGTGAACTCCAGCGCGGTGCCGTCCGCCAGCCGCACCGGCTGCTGCACCGAGCCCTTGCCGTAGGTGCGCGAGCCGACCAGCACGCCGCGCTCGCGGTCCTGCAGCGCGGCCGCGACGACCTCCGCCGCACTCGCCGTGCCGCCGTCGACGAGCACGACCAGCGACGCCGTCGTGTCGCCGGTGCTCGCCACCCGGTGCACCTCCTCGGGCGCACCACGGCGGCGGTAGCTCACGACGACGCCGTCGGACAGGAACGCCGACGCCACCTCGACGCCTTCGACGAGCAGCCCGCCCGGATTGCCGCGCAGATCCAGGATGACGCCGGCCCGGTCCTCATGCGCCGCGGCCACGGCCGTGCGGACCTCGCGCCCGACGCCCCGGGTGAACGCGGCGACGCGGATGCGCACCACGCCGCGCGCCGGCCGGTCGACCAGCACGTCGCTCGCGGCCAGCTCGCCCCGGCGCAGCGTCACTGGACGCACCGTGCCCGCGCGGCGCAACGCGAGCTCCACCCGCGTCCCGACCTCGCCGCGCATCCGGGAGACGACGTTGGTGACCGACGCGCCGCCCAGCCGGCGTCCGTCGACGGTCACCACCTCGTCCCCGATGCGCAGACCCGCCTGCGCTGCCGGCGACCCCGGCAGCACGCTGGTCACCTCGACGCGACCGTTGACACGGGCGAGCCACACGCCGATGCCCGTGTAGCGACCGTCGATCAGCTTCTGGAACTCGGCGTAGTCCGCGGAGCCGTAGTAGGCGGCGTAGCGGTCGCCGAGCGTGCCGAGCATGCCCTCGATCGCGGCCTGCTCCAGGTCGGCGCGGTCGACGGGCGTGGCGGCGTCCGACTCGATGTGGTCGGCCGCCTGGTCGAGGACCGAGCCGGGGGCGCCGCTGCGCCCGACCCGCCCGGCCAGGAACCCGAACAGGAACATCGCGGCGAGCACGAGCAGCAGCGCGGACAGCCGCGCAGCGCCCCGCACCCGACCGGTCATCCGATCAGGATACGGCGAGCGCGTCAGGTCGCGTTCAGAAGTAGTTCATCGGGTTGACGGGTGACCCGCCCAGCCGGGTCTCGAAGTGCAGGTGCGGGCCGGTGGAGTTGCCGGTCGAGCCGACCCGGCCGATCGTCCCGCCGCGGGACACCGACTGACCGACCCGCACCGAGCGCGCCGACAGGTGCGCGTAGGCGGTGGTCAGGCGGCCGTGGTCGATCAGCACGATGTTGCCGTAACCACCCATCCAGCCGGAGTAGCTGACCACTCCCCCGGCGGCGGCTCGGACCGACTGGCCGCTCGGCGCGCCGATGTCGATCCCGGCGTGCAGCCGCCGGGTGCCGAAGATCGGGTGCACCCGCCAGCCGTACGACGACGTGAGCGGCCCCGGCGTCGGCCACATCAGCCCGCTGCTCGTCGGCGCGGGCGCCGGCGTGCGCGGCGTGGTGCGCGTGGTCCGCGGCGGCCGTCGGGTCGGGGCGGGGCGGGAGCGGGCGCGGGCGCGCTCGCGCGCCGCCTGCGCCGCCGCGGCTCTGGCAGCGGCCGCCTTCGCCCGCGCCGCCTTGAGCCGGGCGGCCGCGATCCTCGCCGCCTTCTCGCGGGCGAGCCGGCGGATCAGCTCCTCGAGCCGCCTGGACTCAGCCGCCAGCCGGGTCACCTCGGCCTGGTGCAGCGCGCGCTCGCGCTCGGCAGCGGCGAGCGCCGCCGTACGCAGCGCGATCTGCCGGTGGACGGCCTGCTCGGCCCGCGCGGCCGCCTGGGTGAGCGTCGTGACGCGGGCGAGCGCCTCCTCCGCGGCGTCCTTGCGCTGCTGGGCGTCCACCCGCCGGATGTCGAGCCTGACCCGTTCGCTGCTGATGCGGTCCCGGGCGTGGCCGACGGCCCCGATGAGGTCGGCCTGGTGCCGCATCACCCGGTCGACGTACACCTCGCGGGTGACCAGCTGCTCGGCGCTCACCGCGCCGAAGATCATCTGCACCTGTGGAGCCGGCCCGCGGATGTACGCCGACCGCGCGATCTCGCCCAGCGAGGCGCGGTGGGCGGCGAGGTCACCCGCGGCGCCGTCGAGCTGAGCGGTGGACGCGGCTACCGCGGACGCGGCCCGCGCCGCCTCGGCGTCCGCGCGGCGGGCGACGGCCGTGGCGGCCGCCAGCTCGGCGCGCGCGTCGGCGAGCCTCGCCTGCGCCTTCGGGAGCTCCACCGCGGTCCGCTTCAGCGCGGCCGCCGCCTTCTGCACCGCCGCCGACGAGTGGTGCAGCTCGTGCTCTGCCTCGTCGAGGTGGGCCTCCACGTCGCGCTTGCGGTCCTCCGGCGGCGGGCTGGCGTGCGCGGTGCCGGCAGCGGCGAGCACGACCCAGGTCACGAGCACCGACGTCACGACGGCCAGTCGGCCGGTGCGGCGGCGTACCAGGTGCTGGGTCGTCACGGTGCTCCAATGTGTAACAGCCGATGACCGCCGGCTCGAGGACATCCGGTGGTGTCGTCCGCGGGGAACGTCAGACGCGCAGGTACTTGCGCAGCGTGAGCAGGGAGAGAAGCACCGCGAGGCCGACACCCACCGGGAAGACGACCCCTACGACGGCCCACACGTCACGCCAGACGACGAACGGGGTGAAGGTAATCACCTTGGAGAGCAGGTTGTCGATGAACAGCGTCTTGCCGCCCGCCAGCAGGCCCGCGGCGAAGAGCGCGCCGATCACACCGGCCAGCGCCCCCTCCACCAGGAAGGGCAGCTGGATCGAGAGGTTGGACGCGCCGACGAGCCGCATGATCCCGGTCTCCCGGCGGCGCGTGAACGCGGAGACCCGGACGGTGTTGAAGATCAGCAGGCTAGCGGCGATCAGCGCGACCCCCGCGCCGAGGAAGGCGGCCCTGCGGAAGACGTCGAGGATCCGGAACAGCGGCCGGAAGAACTCCCGCTGGTCCTTGACCTCGAAGACGCCCGGCGCGCCGCGGTACTCGCTGGCCACGTCCTCGAACTTCGCCGGGTCCTTGAGCTTGACCCGGAACGACTCCGGCAGGACGTCGGGGCCGATGCTCGCCAGCAGGTCGGGCTGGTCGCGGAACTGCTCCTTCGCGTTCTCGAGCGCGTCGGCGGACGACTCGTAGAACACCTGCTGGATCTCGGGATGCGCCTCGAGGGACTCCTTGAGCGTGAGGCGCTGGTCCTGCGTGACCGACTTGTCGAGGAACATCGACACCTCGACCTTGTCGTACCACTCGTCCTTCATCAGGTCGACCTGCTTGCGGATCAGCAGCGCCGAGCCGAACATCGCGAGCGACAGGCCGAGCGTGATGATCAGCGCGAACGTCATCGTCAGGTTGCGACGCAGGCCGATGGCGACCTCGGAGGCGAGGAACTGGGACCGCACGGTGAGAGATCTCCCTGCTTACTTCGAGTAGCCGTAGACGCCGCGCGTCTGGTCACGGACGACCTTGCCGTGGTCGAGCTCGACGACGCGGCGACGCATCGAGTCGACGATCACCGCGTCGTGGGTCGCCATGACGACCGTCGTGCCGGTCCGGTTGATCCGGTCTAGCAGCTTCATGATGCCGACCGAGGTCGACGGGTCGAGGTTGCCGGTCGGCTCGTCGGCGATGAGGATCATCGGCTTGTTGACGAACGCGCGGGCGATCGCGACCCGCTGCTGCTCACCACCGGACAGCTCGTCGGGCAGCCGGCCGCCCTTGCCCTGCAGGCCGACCAGGTCGAGCACCTCGGGCACCACCTTCTCGATGGTGTGCCGGTGCTTACCGATCACCTGCAGCGCGAACGCGACGTTCTGGAAGACCGTCTTGTTGGGCAGCAGCCGGAAGTCCTGGAAGACGCAGCCGATCTGCCGGCGCAGCGCCGGCACCTTCCAGTGCGACAGCTTGGCGAGGTCCTTGCCCGCGACGTGGACTGTGCCCGACGTCGGCGCCTCCTCCTTCAGCAGCAGCCGCAGGAACGTCGACTTGCCCGAGCCGGACGACCCGACGAGGAAGACGAACTCGCCCTTGTCGATGCTGACGGTGACGTCGCTCAGCGCCGGCCGCGCGGTGTTGGGGTAGTGCTTGCTGACGTTGTCGAGGGTGATCACGTGCGCGTAGCGGTCCTCGCCTCGGGGACAGTGACGGTGTGCCGGCGGTGGTCGCGCCGCGGGACGACGGACGCCGTACGCCGGACCGTCGGCGACCGAGTGTAGTCCGCGCGCCCGGTTCAGCCGACCGCCGCGTGTGCCGACGCACTCAGCGGGAACTATCCGAGGTCGGAGCGGCGTTGCCCCAGCGGCGAGGAGGCACACCGCGCCTGGACCGGGGACACTGGAGTCACAACGGGGGTGAAGGGAGCGGACATGTGCTGCGAGCGGCTGGTCTGTGCGGCCTGCGCCGGCCCGGTGAGCGAGGCCCGGTGCCCGACCTGCCGGTCGTCCCGCGCCCAGGTGCACGGCCACGGCGCCCGCGTGCCGCTCGAGCTGATCGCCGCGCTCCTGGTCGCGCTCGTCACGATGCTGGCGCTGGCGCGGGCCTACTCCTGAGCGGCTAGGTGTCGTCGGCCGGACGCTTCGCCCAGCGGATCTCCGCCTCGATGAACTCGTCCAGCGCGCCGTCCAGCACGGCGTTGACGTTTCCCGTCTCCACCTCGGTCCGCAGGTCCTTGACCAGCTGGTACGGGTGCAGCACGTAGTTGCGGATCTGCGACCCGAAGGCGATGTCCTGGCGGCCACCGCGGATCGCGTCCATCTTCGCCTCCTCCTCACGGCGGCGGTACTCCAGCAGCCGCGCGGCGAGGATCGTCATCGCCGTCGCCCGGTTCTGCAGCTGGCTGCGCTCGTTCTGGCAGGCGACGACGATCCCGGTCGGCAGGTGGGTGATGCGGACGGCGGAGTCGGTCGTGTTGACGCCCTGCCCGCCGGGGCCGCTCGACCGGTAGACGTCGATGCGCAGGTCCTTCTCGTCGACCTCGACGTTGTCGGCCGCCTCGACGACCGGGGTCACGTCGACCGCGGCGAACGACGTCTGCCGCCGGTGCTGGTTGTCGAACGGCGAGATCCGCACCAGCCGGTGGACGCCGTGCTCGCCGGTCATGAGCCCGTAGGCGTACTGCGCCTTGACCGCGAACGTCGCCGACTTGATGCCCGCCTCCTCGGCGTACTGCGTCTCGTAGACGTCGGCCGGGAAGCCGCGCTGCTCGCACCAGCGCAGGTACATCCGGAGCAGCATCTCGGCCCAGTCCTGGCTGTCGACGCCGCCCGCACCAGGGTTGATCTGCACGAGCGCGTGCCGGTCGTCGTACTCCCCCGACAGCAGCGTCTTGACCTCGAGCGCGTCGATGTCCTTGGTGAGGCCGACGATCTCTGCGGCCACCTCCTGCTCGCTGCCCTCGTCGTCCTCGAGCTGCGCGAGCTCGTTGAGGACGGTGATGTCGTCGAGGCGGCGACGCAGCGCGGCGACCCGGTCGACCTCGGACTCGATCGTCGACATCCGGCTCATCAGCCGCTGCGCGCTGTCGGTGTCGTCCCACAGGTCGGGTGCGCCGGCCTGCTCGCGCAGGATCGCGAGCTCCGAGCGCATGGCGTCCAGGTCGAGGAAGTGCTCGACGGACCGCAGGGTCGCGTCGAGGCTCTTCAGCTCGTCGCTGTGGTCGATCTGCACGGCGGTGACTCTCCAGAGGTACGGCGGACGCGTCGCCCGAGGGTACCCGGCGGCCGGGCTATAGATCGTCGCCCGGCTGCCGATATCGGGACAGACGTCCCCACGGCGGAGGGCCGGGGCGGCGTCTCGACGGGAGACCTACGTGCGCGACAACCGCCCGGCCCGCTCGCTTCGGCGGGCGTCGCTCGGCCGACGCCTGTACGGCGGGTTCGCTGCCCTCGTCGCCCTGCTGCTCGTCACGAGCGCCCTGGGCGTGCTCGCCCTGGACAAGCTGGCCGCCAGGACCCGCAACATCACCGAGGTGAGCGACCCGAAGGAGCGCGCGGCGGCCGACGTCCGTTTCGCGATCGGCGAGGTCTACGGCTTCGAGATCGCGTACGTGCTCGGTGATCGCGACTCGATGCGGGGCGCGTACCAGCAGGCGTTCGAGCGGCTCGCGCAGCACCTTGCGGTGCTGCGGGCCACGTCGACCACCGCAGTGGAGCTCGAGTCGGTCACGCAGCTCGACAAGCACCTCGTCTCGTTCCGCGAGAACGACGAGCAGGTGTGGGCCGCCAGCGATGCAGGCGACCAGTCCCAGGCCATCAGCGCGCTCCAGGCGAACCAGCGGCCGCTCTACGCCTCCATGATCGGCCGGGTGAACCAGTACGTCTCGATGGCGCGCGACAGCCAGGCCGAAGACGTCCGCGCGTTCGACGAGACGCGGTCGCGGTCGAAGACGCTGATGCTGCTGCTCGGCCCGTTGACCATCCTGGTCGCCGGGCTGACCGCCTGGCTGATCACCCGCTCCATCACCCGACCGGTGCTGCGCGCCGTACAGGTGCTGGAGACCGTGGCCGGCGGCGACCTGCGCCCGCGTCTTCAGGTCTCCAGCCGTGACGAGATCGGCCGCATGGGCAACGCACTCAACATGACGCTCGAGCGGGTGCGCACGGTGTTCGGCTCCATCGTCGCCAGCGCCGAGTCGCTCGCGTCCGCAGCGGGCGAGCTGACCGCCGTATCGCACCAGATGGCCTCCAGCGCCGAGGAGACGTCCGCGCAGGCGCTGTCGGTGTCGTCCGCGGCCGAGCAGGTGTCCGGTGACGTCCAGGTCGTCGCGGCAGCCACCGATGAGATGACCGGATCGATCCGCGAGGTGTCCGAGCAGGCCGCCCGAGCCGCCGACGTGGCGACCCAGGGCACCGAGCTCGCCGACCAGGCCACCTCGACCGTGGAGCGGCTGGGGGACGCGTCTCGGCAGATCGGCGACATCGTCGCCGTGATCTCCTCGATCGCCGAGCAGACCAGCCTGCTCGCGCTGAACGCCACCATCGAGGCGGCCCGCGCCGGCGAGGCGGGCCGCGGCTTCGCGGTCGTCGCGCACGAGGTCAAGGAGCTCAGCCAGGCGACCGGCGCCGCTAGCAGCGACATCACCGGCCGGATCCAGGCTCTGCAGGGGTCCGCCGGCGACGCCGCGGAGTCGATCGAGGCGATCGCCGAGATCATCCGCCGGGTCAACGAGTCCCAGGTGACCATCGCCAGCGCGGTCGAGGAGCAGACGGCGACGACCAACTCGATCGGCGGCTCGGTCACCAACGCCGCCGCGGGCACGGCCGAGATCGCCCGCGCGATGGTCGGCGTGGCGCAGGCCGCGCACTCGACCACGAGCGGCGCCAGCGACACGCAGCGAGCGGCGGGCGACCTGGCGGCCATGGCCGCGTCGCTGCGGCAGCTCGTCGACGAGTTCCAGGTCTGACCACCCGCGGCGTCCGGCGCGCCTTTGGTCGATCAGGTGCGTGCGACCCGCTGCGTTGTCGCCGTGCGGCCGGCGGGTAGATCGCACACACTTGATCATCCAGCCCTGACCAGCCCGTGGAGGCCGCCGATGACCGCCGACGACCGGACGATCCCGATGACGGGTGGCGGCGCCATCCCGGTGCTCGGATTCGGCACCTGGCAGGCGACCGGCCAGGAGTGCTACGACGCCGTCCGGGCGGCGCTGGACGTCGGCTACCGCCACATCGACACCGCGACGATCTACCGCAACGAGGGCGACGTCGGCCGCGCTCTGAACGACAGTGGGGTGCCCCGGTCCGAGGTGTTCGTCACCACCAAACTGCCGCCGGAGCGCGCCGGGCGGGAGCGCCAGACGATCGAGCGGAGCCTGCGCGATCTCGGCACCGACTACGTCGACCTGTGGCTGATCCACTGGCCGGCGGGCGGCGACGCCAGTCCCAAGACCTGGCAGGCCCTCGTCGAGCTGCGCGACGAAGGCCTGGCCAGGGCGGTCGGCGTGAGCAACTACAGCCCCGCGCAGGTGGACGAGCTCATCGACGCGACCGGCGTCGCACCCGCCGTCAACCAGATCCGGTGGAGCCCGGCGGTGTACGACGAGAGCCGGCTCGCGCACAGTCGCCAGCGCGGTGTCGTGCTCGAGGGCTACAGCCCGTTCAAGGCGAGCGACCTGTCCGACCCGGTGCTCGCCGAGGTGGCGTCCGCGCACGGCGTCACGCCGGCCCAGGTGGTGCTGCGCTGGCACATCGACACGGGGGTCGTGGTCATCCCGAAGTCCGCCCGGCCCGAGCGGATCGCGGCCAACTTCGACGTCTGGGACTTCGCGCTCACCGCCGACGAGGTCAGCCGCGTCAGCGCGCTCTCGGCCTAGGGGCCGCACTCAGGGACCACCCCGAGGGTCACCGGCCGACGAACCCGGGGCGCAGCCAGGGTCATGCCCGATTACCGTGCGCCGCGCGCGGCGGCAGCATCGAGGGCGTACCCGACACCGACCCTGGAGCAGCCCGATGAAGCACGTCGCCATGATCACATTCGCCGTGGTCGCCGCCCTTGCCGCCGCCGCGTGCAGCGGCTCCTCGGAGCCGTCCGGAGCGGTGGCCCGCGGCGACGCCACCGGTGCAGCGGTGGAACTCGCGATCGACGACAACGAGTTCCGGCCGACGCGGCTCGAGGTGCCGGCGAACAAGGACGCCGTGATCCGGGTGACCAACCGGGACGGGACGCCGCACGACTTCGCCGTGGCCAGCCAGGACCTCAACACCGGCGTCCTGAAGCAGGGCGCCGTCGCGACCGCCACGGTCAGGGTCGGCAGCGACCCGATCACCTTCGTGTGCACACTGCACGGCGGGATGAAGGGGACGATCGTCCCGTCGTAAAGCGCTAGGCCGGCGGCGGTCGCTGAGTCCTACAGCGTCCGCTGCCAGGACGACATCGAGCCGTTGGTGCGGAAGCCGAGCCGCTCGTTGACAGCGATCATCGGCACGTTGACGGCGGCGTTCCAGGTGCTGACGAGGCGGGCCTGCGGGACCCGCTCCGGAATCAGGCGCAGAACGCCGATCTTGACCAGCGTCCCGAGGCGATGGCCGCGGTGCTCCGGCAGGACGAGCGTGTCCCACTGGTAGACACGCTCGGGCCGGGCGAGCGGCACGCCGAGCTCGGTGAACGCGACGAGCCGCCCGCTCGACTGGTCGACCGCGCCGGCTGCGAGGAAGCTGCGGCCCTGCCGTGCGACGAGTGCCTCGTTCCGGCGGACGCGCTCGGCGTCCCACCTCTCCGCATGCCAGTCCAGCTCCTCGAGCGGCGCATCGGTGGACATCCGGGCGCCCAGCGCGGCGCGGTCGTCGACCAGGTCGTCAGGGCACCGGTCCTGCCAGGTCCGCAGCAGGTAGCCGGCAGCGTGCGGCCGGCACTCCGACTCCACCGCGTCCAGGCGGGCCGCGTCGACCGGGAGCGCCAGGTCGCGCCGCACCTCCGCCGTCGCACGGGCGAACCCGTGCCGCGTGGCGAACGCCCGCGCAGGTGACCGCCCCTCCTGCGCCGGCGGCTCGTCGATGCGCATCACCATGGTGGTCCGGCCGGCTGCCTGGGCCCGGTCGATCGCCGCGGCCAGGAGCGCGGTGCCGAAGCCGCGGCGCCGGGCATCCGGCAGCACCTGCACGTCGACCGCGCAGAAGTGCAGGTTGTCCCGCGTCGGCAGCTCGAGCCGGGCGGCGCCGACGGCACGACCGTCGTCGTCGCGCGCCACGAGCAGCTCGTACAGCTCGTCCGGCTGCGGCGAACCGGCTGTGCGCGGCTGCCCC
>DASQMY010000328.1:0-8422 GCA_035645255.1 Mycobacteriales bacterium | reverse complement strand
CCTTCGTCACCGCCGCGGTCAGTGAAGAGCCCGACGAGCTGATGAGCTTCACCGAGATGGGTCGCCAGAGCGGACTGACCGCAACGGCCAAGGTCCTGGCACAGGACGTCGTCCCCGCCACACTGGATGACGCCGACCAGTTCGGCATCGCGCCTGGTTCGGAGCTGTTCGTGCTCGAACGCCTGCGCCTCCTCGATGGCGTCCCGGTGTCGGTCGACCGCAGCCGCATCAGACTGGCGCTGGCACCGACGCTGGTCGAGGTCGACTTCCGCACCGAGTCGCTGTACAGCGCACTCGAGCGCAGCGGCGCAGAGCCGGTTCGCGCGGACTACACGGTCCGCGCGATGGCCGCGAACAAGTCGCAGGCACGAGTCCTCGGCGTCGCCGTCGGCGCGCCGCTGCTGATGACGACGACGACGAGTCATACCAGGACGGGCGAGATCGTCGAGCTCGGCGAGATGGCCTACCGCAGTGACCGCTACCGCTTCCGAGCCACGCTTCGCCGACGGCCCAGTGCGCCGTGACCACGTCGGCGTCGACATCGGCGGCACCGGAATCCGTGCGGCGACCGATGACCCCGGCGTCACGACGCCCGTAGTGCGGTTTCCGCTGGACCGCACGATCCGGCGCGACGACCTCGTCGCACTGGTGGCCGAGGCGGTATCCGCCGCGACCGACCCGCTGCCCGACAGCATCTGCGTGAGCGTTCCGGCGTTCGTCGACGCGCGCGGCGAGGTCACCGACTGCCCCAGCATCCCCGCCCTCACGGGACTCCCGCTGGCCGCCGTCGTACGTGCGGCGACCGGAGTCGCACGCGTCCGTGTCCTCCCGGATCTCGCCGCGGCGGCCGTCGGCGAGCATGCGCGCGGCGTCGGCCGGGGCGTCGACCGCTTCCTGTGCGTGGCGATCGGCACCGGCGTGAACGCCGCCGCAGTGCATGGCGGAAGCCTTGTCGACACGGCGTTCGGCTGCCTCGGCGACGCCGGACATGTGATCGTCGAGCCGTCCGGGCCGCAGTGCCCGTGCGGTGGTCGGGGCTGTCTCGAGGCGGTGACGTCGGGCTTCGCGCTGGCGAGGGACGGCGCAGCGTTCGGCTGGGCGGACGCGCGAGAAGTGTTCGCGGCTGCGCGAGCCGGAGAGCAGGCTGCGATCGACATCGTCGATCGAGCCGGCGCGGCTCTCGGCCGTGCGCTCGCGAGCTGGAGCGCGATGCTCTGGCCGGACGTCGTCGCGGTCGCGGGCGGTCTCTCCGCGGCGGGCGAGCAGCTGCTGCAACCTGCTCGCGTCGAGATGCTGCGCGTCGGAACCCCTTACATAGTCGGCAGACTGCGCGTCGTCGCCGCGACGCTCGGAGCCGATGCCGCGCTCTGGGGGGCTGTGCTCACCCGGTGACGTGGTCGCTGGTGTGCTCGCCTGCCCAGAGCGCGGCACCGATCGCACCCGCCGACGAGCCGAGCACCGCGGCGACGATCCGGTACGACGCCGGGTCGACGAGCGGCGCGGCGGCCGCGACCGCAGCGCGCAACGGACCGAGCAGCTGCTCCCCCGCGTTGGCGACGCCTCCGCCGACCACGATGAGCTCGGGCCACAGCACCGTGACCAGGTTGCCGATGCCCTGGGCCAGTCTGGACACCAGCCCGGCGACGGCCGTGGCCGCCTGAGCGTCACCCGACGCTGCGGCAGCGAAGACGCCTTCCGGACTGTCCTGACCGGCGCGCCGGCACAGCTCCGCCGAGGTGGCGAAGGACTCGACGCAGCCGCGGTTGCCGCACCCGCACGGCGGCCCGTCGGCCTCGACGACCTGGTGACCGATCTCTCCGGCCCTCCCGAGCCGCCCGAATCGGAGCTTGCCGTCGATCACCACACCGCCGCCGACGCCGGTGCCCAGAGTGACGCAGAGGACCGTCGACGCGCCCGCCGCCGCGCCCATCCGGCTCTCGGCAAGGGTGAACGCCCGCGCGTCGTTGATCAGATGGGCGGGTGCTCCGAGCGCTGCGCCGAGCTGCTCCCCGATCCGGTGACCGACCCATGCGGCGGGCAGGTTCGGGAACAGCACGATGCCGCCGGTCTCGTCGAAGAGGCCCGGGAGCCCGACACCGACAGCGGTTGCGTCGCCGTGCGCGTCGAGGAGCGCGCGACCGAGCCCCGCAATGCGCGCTGTGACCTGCTCCGGGTCGTCGCGTGCTCCCGTCGGTACGGTGTCGGACGCGACGACGTGACGTTGACCCCCGTCGACATCGAGCACGACGAGCTTCGCGTACGTCGCTCCGAAGTCGACTCCGAGGACTCTCGTCACGAGGCGTGCCGGCGCGCGAGGTCGTCGATGATGGCAGCGGTCGTCGTGGCGCCGCACCGGTCCATCCCTGCGTTGAGGCCTTCGATGAGCAGGTCGAGCGTCCTGATCCCGCCGGCCGCTTTGACCTTGACGTGCGGCGAGACCGTGCGGCGCATGAGCCGCAGATCGGCCATGGACGAACCGGACGGGGCATACCCCGTCGACGTCTTCACGTAGTGCGCACCGGCCCGCTCGGCGAGCCGGCAGCCGCGCACCTTCTCGTCGTCCGACAGGTAGGCGTTCTCCAGGATGACCTTGACGATCGCGCCGCTGCTGGCGACGGTCTGGACGACTGCGGCGATGTCGTCTTGGACGTAGTCGTCCTCTCCCGACCGGAGATGGCCGATGGCGATGACCATGTCGAGCTCGGTCGCCCCGTCCGAGAGGGCCCGCCGCGCCTCGGCGACCTTGACCGCGGTGGTGCTGCTGCCGTGCGGGAACCCGATCACGGTGCCGACGAGCACGTCACTGCCGGCAAGCGCGTCCCTGCACCGCTCGACGTCGAGCGGCCGGCAGCAGACCGAGGCGACGTCGTACTTCGCGGCGACGTCACAGCCGGCGAGCACGTCGTCGATGGTCAGCTCCGGCTTGAGCAGAGAGTGGTCGATCGTCTTCGCGACCTGGCGAGTCGTGATCGTCTCGACTGTGTACGTGCCGCTCATCCGCGTCGCTCCTCAGTGGATCAGGTGACGGACCATCCGCCATCGACGGCGACGACCTGGCCGGTCACCGCGCGACTCTCGTCACTGCACAGATGGACCGCGACGTCCGTCACGTCGCGGGGGTCGAGGAAGCCACCGCTCAGTGGCTGCCGCTGCGCGGCAAAGGCGACGCTCGCCTCGTCCGCGGCGGCCCGCGCACTCATCGGCGTGGTCACGAGTGACGGCGCGATCGCGTTGACCCGGATCAGCTGCGGCGCGTAGTAGGCGGCCATCGTGCGGGCCATGCCGATCGTCGCGGCCTTCGCAGCGGCGTACGCGTGGGTCGCGAACAGACTCGGCGCCGGCACCGAGGCGAGAACGCTGGACATCAGCACGATCGCGCCGCGGACGCCCGCGGCGCCCGGCTGCTGCTCCAGCATGACTCGAAGCGCTTCCCGTGCGGCGAGGAACGACGGCGTCGCGTTGAGCGCGAACGTTCCGTCCCACGCCCGCAGCGTGAGCTGGTGCAGCGGTCCGTCGCCGAGGCGCCGACCGCTGGCCCCTGCGACGGCGTACAGCGCATCGATGCGCGGCAGCGCCGTGCGCGCGGCGGCGAACGCGGCAGCCGTCGGCGCCTCCTCGCGCAGGTCGGCCAGCGCGAACGGCAGCCCGAGCGTCTCGCACTCGTCCCTGTCCTTGGCGACGACGAAGACAGCCGCCCCCTCGGCGGCGAACCGGCGAGCCGCGTCAGCAGCCATCCCGGATGCACCGGTGACCACGCACCCCTTCCCCGCCAACCGGTTCATGACCGTAGTCCGAGCGCGGCCGCGGGGTTGTCGACCCAGAGTCGATGCATCACGGCGGGACCGAGCGCGGCCGCGAGCCGCTTCCCCAGGTCGGTACGCAGCGCCGCCAGTCCCGGCTGTCCGCCGAGCACCTGCCACAGCGACCGGCGCGCACCGTCCGTGCCGAGCAGCATCCGCTCAGCGAAACCGTCGTCCACCATCCAGCCGACCAGGCGAGCCGTCTGGTCCGGGGTGCGGATCCCCTGGTCGTACACGACGTACGCCCCCGATGCCAGCAGGTCCCGGTGGTACCCGCGGTCGACGACCTTGTCTGTGTGCGACAGGATCACCCGGTCGAGCGGGACGCCGAAGCTGCTCAGGACCGCGAGCTGTTCGACACCGCCGGTGCCCCCCTCGCAGTGCGTCATCACGGGCACGCCGGTCTGCTGCGCGGTGAATGCGGCCGCCTCGAAGACGCGGCGATCGCGACCGGTGACGCCGCCTGCGCTGCCGGCCACCTTGACCAGACCCGCGCGATGTCCGGTGCGCCGCACGACGGGTCCGCCCAGATCGTGCGCGTCGATACCCTCCGCGATATCGGCCACGAACAGCTCGGCCATGACCGCGGGCTCGAGCAGCTCGCCCCAGTGCCGCTCGCCGTAGTAGCGCTCGTGATGCAGACCCGTCGCGGCGACGATGTGCACACCGGAGCGGCGGCTGATCTCGGCGAGCTTCTCGGCGTTCCGGCCGGCGTCAGCGGGCATGGCGTCGACGGCGGCACCGACACCGGCTGCCACGCACAACGTCAGCTCGGCGACGGCGTCGTCCGCACTCTGCAGCGAGATCTCCGGATTGATGATCTTCGCCACCCCGCCGTCGATGACCAGGTGCTCGTGCGCCAGGCATACGCCGAACGCCGTGCTGTCGACGTCACCGAGCACGGTGCGGATGACGCTCATCCGACGGCGGCCTCGGCCCGTGACAGCACGGCCCCGGCAGAGCGGAGCGCATCGCGGAGCCGACTGAACTCGAGCTCACGTACGTCCACGCGATGCTGCGTCGCGAGGGCGGCCGCGGTCCCCGCCGCCTGTCCCATCGCCATGCACTGACCCATCGACCGCACCGATGCGTGCGCGTCGTGCGTAGCCGAGAAGCATCGCCCGGCCACCAGGACGTTGCCCGCGTCGCGCGCGATCAAGGTACGGAACGGGATGCCGACCGCCTCGCCGTCGGGCAGGTACTGCCAGCGGGTGCCCTGGCCGCTGTGGTGGTCCTCGATCGGTGCTCCGCACAGGCCGATCTGGTCGTCGAACTGCCGCGCGGAGAGGACGTCCTCGGCGGTCAGCCGGGCGTCGCCGTACACGCGCCGCGTCTCGCGGATCCCCAGCTGGGTGCTCATCGCGCCGAGTCGCGCGCGCTCGTATCCCGGAACCCGATCTACGAGGAAGCGGACGTACTCCAACGCCTGCCGCCGGCCGCTCATCTCGGCCGCGGTGAGGAAAGCCGGGTCAGTCGCGTTGACGACCCGCCCGCCGGCTCGCCCGGTCGACTCGACCCTCGTCATGACGGTGGCGGTCACGCCGTCGACCGGGGTGATGTGGTCCGAGCCGTCGCGTCGCGGCAGGTCGTACCCGCCGGCTGCGGCCTCCGCCATCAGCGCGTGCAGCTTGTCCTTGCCGACGCCGTTGCGGGCGGCGATGTCGACGTTGACCAGCCGGAACGTCGTCGTCAGGGTCTGCGCCGGCTCGAGCTCGCCGGCCAGCTCGTACCCGAGGCCCGCGAAGTGACAGACGTCAGCGTCGCCGCTGGCGTCGATCACGGTCGACGCGTCCACCCGCGCCAGTCCCGCCTTCGTCGCGAGCAGCAGGGCGGTGATCCGGCCTTCGTGCGCGTGCGCCTCCTGCACGAAGGCATGCAGCAGCACCGACACACCGGCCTGCACCACCAGGGACTCCCAGACCACCTTGAGGTGCTCGGGGTGGTAGGTGATGCCGGTGCCCGCACCGTAGGTGTTGGGGCGTTCCACGACCGGACCCAGCTGACGTAGACCTGCGACCACGTCGTCCGGTATGCCGCCGACGACCTTCACGGCACGTGATCCCGGCGTGTAGAAGCCGTAGAACGTGTCGAGCACCGCCGTGGAGACGCCGCCGAGGAACGGCAGCTTCTCGACGAGCAGCGTGCGCGCACCGCCGCGCGCGGCTGCGATCGCTGCGGTGCTGCCGGCCGCCCCGGATCCCACCACGACGACGTCGTACGTCCCGAGGAGTTGTCTAGACATGTGTACGTTGTAGCACAGCGCCGCGACCGCGGCACGCGAGGTCAGCTGGTCGGGACCGGCCCGGTCGTCTCGCGGACGATCAGCTCGGGCGCGTACATGACGAGTTGATGTTCGTGCGCCTCGGGGTCGTCGCACTCCTCGACGAGCAGCGAGGCCGCCACCCTGTCGAGTTCGTGACGGGGCTGGCGCACCGACGTCAGCGACCGCGCCAGCGCGGAAGCGAAGTAGATGTCGTCGTACCCGACCACGGAGAAGTCGGACGGGACGGTCAGTTCCCGCCCGGTGGAGCCCCTGGAGCAGTCCGAGCGCCAACAGATCGTTGGCGCAGGACGCAGCGGTCGGTGTGGGCCGAGCCTCCAGAACCGTCGGTACGGACGCAAGCGCGTTCGCCGGGGCGAGAGACGGCGTCGTGATCTCCAGCAGCACCTGGTCGGGATCGAGCCCCACCGCTGACACGGCGGCCCGCGCGCCGGCTTCCCGGGCTTCCCGTCGCTCGAGGCGCGCGCCGTCGGCGTACAGGAGTCGTTGCAGAAGGCGCCCGGGCTGAAGATCCTCGGACCGTTCGACGTCAAGGTGGCCGCCAACAGAACTACGCGGCCTGGGAGGCCCTGCTTGCCGCGAACGGCGACGCGAAGGCGCTGGTGGGTCTGTGCGCCCCCGACATCGCGAGCCTCGGCAAGCTGCAGGCAGCCAAAAGGACAAGCCGTTCGTGTCTGGCGGCTACGACCTGACCGCCGAGAACCTCGCCGAGCTGAAGGCCGGCAACGCCTACATCTCACTGGGCCAGACACCGTTCATGCAGGGATACCTGCCGGTGAAGATTCTCTCGGACGCCGTCCGCGAGAAGAAGGAGATCTCCAAGGGCGGCTTCCTGGACTCGGGCACCGAGATCGTGACGAAGGACAGCGTCACGGAACCGTTCGGGCTGCCACCGCTGACCTTTGCGCAGCTCGAGGAGATCGCGGCCTCGCCGGAGAAGGCGCGGGAGTACTACCAGCCCCTCGTCGACGGTCAGATCAAGAACTGAGAGCAGAATCTGGAGCCCATCGAGAACGAGTCGAAGTAGCCCATGTCGGTGGTAGCGGACTCCGCGCCGGTGCCCGCCGCCTCGACGGCTGGCCTGACGAGGAGCTACGGCGGCATCCGTGCCTTGACGGGCATGGACCTCGCCGTGGCCGCTGGCTCGGTTCACGCAGTCGTGGGCAAGAACGGCGGGGGCAAGTCGACGCTGATGCGGCTGCTTGCGGGCGCGATCGACCCCGACAGCGGCGAGATAAGGATCGGCGGACAGGTCAGGCGGCTGCGCTCCCGCGCGGACGCCCGCGCGCACGGTGTCGGCATCGGCCACCAGGAGCTCAGCGTCCTGCCCGAGCGGTCGATCCTGGCCAACCTGTTCGTGACCTCGCCGCCGACCCGGTGGGGCATCGTCGACACGCGGGAGATGCGCCGCCAGGACGCTCCCGTCCTCTCGCGCATCGGCCTGGATGTCGACCCGACGACCGCGCTCGAGGGTCTCGGCGTCGGTGAACGGCAGCTCGTCGAGCTGACCCGACTGCTCATCAAGCGACCGCGGGTGCTCATCCTCGATGAGCCCAACTCCGCACTGAACGAGCGTGAGACACACGGCGCCTGTTCATGCTGCTGCGCGAGCTGACCGCCGACGGGGTGCGATCATCTACGTCTCGCACCGCCTCGAGGAGGTGTTCGAGATCGCCGATCGCATCACCGTCATGCGCAATGGCGCTCTGGTGTGGACCAGGGACGTGGCCGAACATCGATGTCTGCCGTGGTCGAGGCGATGGTCGGCAGCGCGCAGTCGGAGCTGTTCCCGGCCCGGCCGGCACAGCGGCCACTCGGCGGCGCCGACACGCCACCCGGCGTCCCGGCGATCCAGGTGAACGGGGTCTGCGTCGGCGACGAGCTGTCCGATGTGACGTTCACCGTGCGGCCAGGGGAGATCGTCGGCCTCGTCGGCCTGGAACGGGCCGGGACGGCGACCGTCCTCGGTGTCCTCTTCGGCACGCGGCGCCCGACCGCCGGCACAGTGGCGTTCAGCGACGGTCGCGGGGCGCCCAGGTCGTCGACCGCGGCCGCTCGGCGGCGCATCAGCCTGGTCCCGGCGGACCGCCGGCAGCAGGGGCTGATGCTCGAGCGCAGCGTCGGATGGAACGCCGCCCAGGTCCGCGTCGGTGCGTTACGCCGGCGTCCGTGGCTGCGAGCGTCGGAGCTGCGCTCCGCTGGCGACCGGCAGATCGCGAACCTGGGCATCAAGGCGGGCGGTGCCGACAGCTCCGTGGCCGGTCTGTCCGGGGGCAATCAGCAGAAGGTGGTGATCGGCAAGTGGCTCGAAATCGCGCCGCGCGTCTTTCTCCTTGACGAC
>DASQMY010000327.1:0-4339 GCA_035645255.1 Mycobacteriales bacterium | reverse complement strand
CAGCGGGAGATGGTCGGCATGCGCACCCTCGTCGACTCCTTCGCGCGGCGCACGCTGCTCGTCCGCGCGGTCGGGCAGCCGGCCGGCAAGGACCGCGATGCCGCCCTGAAGCTGCAGTTCCAGCAGCTGTTCAACGCGCATCCGGGGATCGCCGGCGTCTTCCTCACCGAGACCGACGGCGTGCTGACCCACGTCCGCCCGATCACACCCGAGATCGTCGGGCGGAGCTTCGCCCACCGTGACTGGTACACAGGCGTTCGCCGGACGGCACGGCCGTACGTCTCCGAGGCCTACGAGACCGCGATCGGCGGCAAGCCGCTCGTGGTTGCGGTCGCCGCCTACGTGCGGGCGGGAGCGGGCGCCGACGGCGTGCCGCTGGGCATCATCGCCGTCGTCTACCGCCTCGACGCGATCCGCTCCTTCACCGGCGAGGTCGCCGCCGCACAGGGCGTGCAGCTGACGATCATCGACCAGAACGGCGGCGTGCTGATCGACCGCGGTTCCGCGGTGCACAACGTGACCAAGACGGTCAGCGAGCCGACGGAGCGACTGCTCGAGGAGCGCGCGGAAGTCGATGAGCTCGGCTGGATGGTGCGCGCCCAGATGCCGGCGGTCAGCGCGCTGTCGCCGATGGGGCACCTGCGCCGGGCGGTGCTGTCGGTCATCGCGACCGTGTGCCTCGCGATCGGGCTGACGGCGGCGTACGCCGCGTGGGAGCTGAGCCGCCGACGCCGTGCGGCAGCCGCTGTGCGAGCAGTGGAGCAACGGCTGCGGGGCCTGATCGACGCGTCGAACGACGCGTTCGTGTCCGTGGACGCGCAGGGTCAGGTGGTGGAGTGGAACCGCGCGGCCGAGCAGCTCCTCGGGTGGACGGCCGCTGAGGCGGTCGGCACCGACGCCGCACAGCTCGTTATCGGCCCGGACCTGCGCGAGGCGTACCTGAGCGACCCCGGTGCTGCGGCGGGGTCCGGCCAGCGGATGGAGGTCACCGTGCTGACCCGCGACGGCGTGCAGCTGGCGGTCGAGATGTCGCTGTGGTCCACCGAGGGCGAGTCCGGCGTCTTCAGCGCATTCCTGCACGACATCACCGACCGCCAGCGCCACGAGCTCGACCTGCTGACGTCGGCGCGCACCGACCCGCTCACCGGAGCGGGCAACCGGCTGCGCCTGACCGAGGACCTGCACACGCTCTCCGCCGGCGCCGTCCGGCACGGCCGGCACGTCTATCTCGCGCTCGTCGACGTCGACAGCTTCAAGCTCTACAACGACACCTACGGCCACCTCGCCGGCGACGACGTGCTCCGGTCGGTCGCGATCGAGCTGCGGCGCGTCAGCCGCGGCGGCGACAGCCTCTACCGGTACGGCGGCGAGGAGTTCGTCGTCGTGCTTGCCGACTCGCTCCCCGGTGGCGCAGCCGGGGCGGCGGAGCGACTGCGGATCGCGGTCGAGGACCTGATGCTGCCGCACGTCGGTTCTGCGTTCGGTGTCGTCACCGTCAGCATCGGGGTCGCGGCACTGGCCGAACCGGCCGGTCGCACGGTCGACGACGCGCTCCGGGCCGCGGACCTCGCCCTCTACGCGGCGAAGGGGGCCGGGCGGAACCGGGTGGAGCTGCACGCCGCCGACGTCGTCATAGCCGCGGCAACCCCGGACCGGCGTCCGTCAGACGCGTGACGCGGCCGCCACGATCGCGATGAGCTCGTCCGCGATCGCATCTACCGAGAGCACCTGGTCCACCGCGTGGTCGCGGTCGATGACCGCCTTGGGCATGCCGTAGGCCTTGGACGACGCCTCGTCTGCGGCGATCACGACACCACCCAGGTGGTGAACGGCGGTCGCGCCGGTCGCGCCGTCCGTGCCGTCTCCGGACAGGACGACGGCGACGGCTTGCGACCCCAGGGAGAGGGCCAGCGAGGTCAGCAGCAGGTCCGCCGACGGCCGGTTGGGAGGGAACGTGCCCGACACGAAGGTCGAGATCTTCCGGTCAGCTGTCACCAGCAGGTGGCTCCCCGCCTGCGCCACGTAGACGTGACCGGCGCGGAGGGCGTCGCCGTCGCGCGCGGCGACGACCGGCAGCGCGCACCGCGAGCGCAGCACGTCGGCGAGCAGGCTCGGCCGGTCCGGCTGCTGGTGCTGCAGCGCGATGATCGGCGCGCCGAAGTCGCTCGTCATCGGCGCGAGCACCCGGGTCAGGGCGTCGAGCCCGCCAGTCGACGTCACCAGGGCGACGACGGGAGGCGCGCCCGCGGACGTCACCGACCGGCGCCGCAGCGGGGGACGGAGCACGGTGCGGCGCGGAGCCGCGCGCCGGTTGGCATGCGGCGATCGTGCTGCCGTCGTCTGCACGATGTCAACGCGCCGGGTCGGCGAGGCGGCTTGCGTTGTCGGTGCCCCGTGCCAGAATGACAGCGTTGTTATTCCTGCGCGGAAGGAGCACCACATGGACGCGGCGCCGGCACTGCGGACCGCGGTCGACGGAGGTGAGCTGACCGACCTCGACCGCGAGATCCTCGCCTTCGAGCGGCAGTGGTGGAAGTACGCCGGTGCCAAGGAGCAGGCGATCCGCGACCTGTTCGACATGTCGGCCACCCGCTACTACCAGGTCCTCAACGCGCTGATCGATCGGCAGGACGCGCTCGCCCACGACCCGATGCTCGTCAAGCGGCTGCGCCGCCTGCGGTCCAGTCGGCAGCGCGCCCGCTCGGCGCGCCGCCTCGGCATGGAGGGTTAGCCACGGACGACTACGACCCGCCGCCGTTCCCCCAGCGGCCCGGTGCGCACCGCGCCCCTGAGCCGTCCCGCGGCCGCCCGCCCGAGCCGCCTCGTGGCCGCGCGACGATCTCCCAGCCGGCCGCCAGCGCGCTGGTCGCCGTAGCGGTGATCGTCGCGGGGATCGTCGTGCTCAACCTGCTCCAGCGCGGACCGGACGTCGGCGACGTCCAGCAGGTCGCCGCGGCCCGCGCATCGGCATCCGCCGTCGCGGCGGCGAAGAAGCCTCCCGCCAAGCCGGGCAAGGCGGCCACCGGCAAGCCGACCGCCAAGGCCAAGGCCAAGGCCAACGCGAAGCCGAAGCCCAAACCCGCCGCCACGGCCAAACCCGCCGCCACGCCGAAGCCTGCTGCCAAGACGCCGACGAAGCCCGCAGCGCCCGCGGCCGACCCGACCAGCAAGCCGGCCGCCGACGCCGCGACCGTGCGGGCGGCCCGCCAGCCGCTGACGGTGCTCAACAGCTCGCGCATCAGGGGGCTGGCCGCCGGTGCCGCTGACGACTTCACGGGCCGCGGCTGGTCCATCTCGTTCGTCGGCAACACCACCTACCGCGCGCGCGTGACCACCGCCTACTACGCGCCCGGACAGGACGGTGCCGCCCGGCGGCTGATGGCGGAGTTCCCGGCGGTGCAGCGCATGCTCCCGCGGCCGTCCGGCCTGCCGGGCCGGGGGCTGACCGTGGTGGTCACGAGGGAGTACGCCGGCTAGCTCACCACACCGACCCGCTCACCGGCACTACGCTGCGCCGATGACGCAGAGCGTGGGTGCAGCAGCGGTCGACGCTGCCGTCGCCGCGCTGGTCGCCGGACCGGGTCGCGCCCTGGTGGCGCTCGACTACGACGGGACGCTCGCTCCGGTCGTCCGTCGCCCCGAGGACGCGACGCCCGCGCCCGGGGCGATCGACGCCGTCCGGCGGCTCGCCGCCCACGTCGGCACCGTGGCGATCGTGACCGGCCGGCCGGTGGCCCAGGTGCTCGCGCTGAGCGGGCTCACCGCGGCCGACGGGCTCGACCGGCTGGTGATCTGCGGGCACTACGGCCTCGAGCGGTGGGACGGCGCCGCGCGGCGGCTGGTCGAGCCGCCGGCCGACCCGCGGGTCGCCGAGGCGCGCGACCTGCTCACCCGCCTCGTCGCGCTGTGCCCGCCGGGCGTGCGGCTCGAGGACAAGGGCCACTCCGTCGCGGTGCACACGCGCGAGTCGGCCGACCCGCTCGCCGCGCTCGCGGCGGTACGCCCGGCCGTCGACGAGCTGGCCATCGAGACCGATCTCGAGCTGGTGCCCGGCCGGCTGGTGCTCGAGCTGCGACCCCCCGGGACCGACAAGGGCCGCACGCTGCACCAGCTGGTCGTCGAGCGCGATCCGGCCTGTGTGTTCTTCATCGGTGACGACCTCGGCGACGGCCCGGCGTTCGACGCCGTCGAGGACGTCCGGATGGACGGTACGCCGGCCGTCGCGGTCTTCTCGGACAGCGCGGAGGGCGCCGATGCGCTGCGCGACCGCGCCGACCTGGTCGTCGACGGCCCGAGCGGAGTCGTGGCGTTCCTGGGCCGGCTCGCCGTGGCGGCTGAG
>DASQMY010000326.1:0-4594 GCA_035645255.1 Mycobacteriales bacterium | reverse complement strand
GCATGGCGGAGCTGAGCACGCGCAGCGCGGTCAGCGTGCCGACGCTGAAGTTCTACCTGCGCGAGGGCCTGCTGCCGGCCGGCCGGCCGACCGCCCGCAACCAGGCGGAGTACGACGACCTGCACGTCCAGCGGGTGCGGCTGATCCGGGCGCTCGTCGACATCGGTGGGCTCAGCATCGCCGCGGTCCGCGACGTGGTCGCGGCGGTCGACGCGCCGCGGCGGTCGGTCGAGTCGGTGGTCGGCGTGGTGCACCACGCGCTCACGCCGCCGTCCGGCGTACCGGACGACGCCGCGCTGACCGCGGCCCGCAGCGAGGTGGACGGGTGGCTGGCCGAGCTGGGCTGGCAGGTCAGCGCCCGGGCACCGGCCCGGCGGACGCTCGCCGAGGCGCTGGTGTCGCTGCGCCGGCTCGGCCGGGCCGCCGTGCCGCCCGACTTCGCGGCGTACGCCTCCGCGGCGGACCAGCTGGCCGCCTGGGAGCTGGACCAGACGCTCGGCGACCCGCCCGACTCACGCGCCGAGCTGGTCGAGCGGGTCGTCGTCGGCACCGTCGTCTACGAGGCGGTGCTGCTCGCGCTGCGCCGGCTGGCGCAGGAGCATCAGTTCGCGCTGCGCTCGTCCGTCGCCGGCCAGACCGGAGCCGGCGGGACCGGCGCTGGTCCCGCCCGCCGGCGACCGTACGACCAGGGGCGGCGGTAGCCGCGGATCAGCCCGACCGTCGCACCGACCATCGCCACCGGCGGCAGCAGCACGCCGTGCAGCGTGGCCGTCAGGTAGACGCTGTCCCCCTCGCCACGGCCGGCGGCGAAGAAAACGACCGCGACCAGCCAGGCTGCTGCCGGCGCCACCGCCGCCGACCGGCTGCCCGTCGTCCGCGCGGCGTAGAGGGAGGTCAGCACGTTGCCGGCAAAGGCAGCGGCGAACGCGGCAGCCAGGCGGCCGGCGACGTCGGGATGCACGACCGGCGGGAGCTGAAAGACGCAGAGCAGGCCGAGCAGCGCGCTGATGGCGGTGAGTACGGCGACCGTGCACCAGGCGACCACGCGCTGGAGCGCCACGAGCAGTGGACGTCCCGGTGGCTGCGTCGCCTCGGCGGGCTCGGTCACGCTCGGTTCCATGTGACCCCGAGCGTAGCCGAACGCCGGGCGGCTTCCGTGCCGACCGGCGTACGGCTGTCGGGCGCGTGCCGCGTCCGTGCGGTGCCCTAGCTGTTGCGCGCGTCCATCGGGTCGCGCAGGTCGATCGTCTGGGCGGCGGCCGGTGCGACCGCCGGTGCACTGGCCGGCCGCGGCGTGCGCCGGGCCGCCTCCTCCAGCACGTCGGTGATCTCGTGCCCGATCAGCTCCTGCCGCTCGAGCAGCGCGTCGCGCAGCGCCTCGACGAGGTGCCGGTTGTCGCTGAGCAGCCGCTGGGTGACCTGCTTCTGCTCGGCGAGCAGCGTCTCCACCATCTGGCGGCCCTGCCGGTCGGCGAGCACCCGGCCGACGATGTTGGAGTCGTTGAACGGGCCGTTCTGCACCGCCGCGAACGAGATCAGCGTGTCGCCCATGCCGGCCTGGCCGATCATCTGCGCCGCCGCGTTGGTCGCGTACAGCAGGTCGCCGCCCGGACCGGTCGAGACGTCGCCGAACCAGATCTCCTCGGCGCACTGGCCGCCGAACGCGATCTGGATGAGCGCGCGGAGCTCGCTGCGGGACCTCGTGTAGACCTCTTCGTGGTCGCTGTGGGCGAGCAGCCCGAGCGCGTCGCGCCGCTTGATGATCGAGAGCACCTCGAGGCGGCGGTGCGGCGCGACCAGCCACGCGGTCGCCGTGTGCCCCGCCTCGTGCGTCGCGATCAGGCGCTGCTCGTGGTCGGTGTAGGCCTTGGGCTGTCCCATGCCGATCTCCATGGTCAGCCGCGCGTCCTCGATGTCGGCGCGGGACATGACCGTCGAGCTGCGGCGGACCGCATTGATCAGCGCCTCGTCGAGCAGGCCCTCGATCATCGCCGGTGTGTAGTGCTGGATGATGGCGGCGATCGCGTCGCGGACCTCGTCGGAGTCGAGCTCCGGCGCGTGCGACTTCTTCGCCAGGAAGTGGTCGATCAGCTGGCGGCGGCCGCTGCGGTCCGGCAGCTCGAAGGTCAGCGAGCGGTCGAACCGGCCGGGGCGGAGCAGCGCCGGGTCGAGCTTGTCGACGCGGTTGGTCGACGCGATCAGCATGATGTTGGGCGTCGGGACCTTGGCTTTCTTGATCTGCCGGTGCTCCGGCAGCAGCAGGTTGACCTTGTCGAGCAGCTTGCCGCGGACGCGCGCCATGCCGGTCGGCTCGTCGAACGACTGCATCTGCACGAGCAGCTCGTTGATGATCGAGTCGGCGTCGCCCGGGCCGACCAGCGGAGTCACGACGGTGGAGCCGCCGGCGGGCGAAGTCATCGAGGGCAGACCGACCAGGCCGCCGCAGCCGGCGACGGTGAGCTGCGCCTGCGCCGTGGCGGCCGCGCTGACACCGGCGCGGGACTTGGCGATAGCGTCGATCTCGTCGATGAAGCCGATCGCGCCACCCTCGCGCTCGGCCGCCTTGCGCAGGGCCTTGAAGTAGTTGCGCAGCTTGCGGGCCGACGCACCCTGCATCGACGACTGGAACGACGTGGCGGACGCGACGAGGAACGGCACGCCGGCCTCGCGGGCCATCGCCTTCGCGGTGTGGGTCTTGCCGGTGCCTGGCGCGCCCTCGAAGAGCAGGCCCCGGCGCGGCCGGCCGCCCATCTCGCGGGCGAACGTCTTGTGCGCGAGGAACAGGTTGAGCGACCGGACGACCTCGTCCTTCACCGCGTCGATCCCGACGACGTCGTCGAGGGAGACGTCGATCTGCTCCGGGCGGATGATCGTGTGCGGCGGCCGGCCGGTCGCGAACATCTGCCCGCCCAGGATCGCGATCAGCGCGACGAAGAACAGCACCGGCGCGAACAGCACCCAGTCGATGTCCGGGAAGGCGAGCACGTTGAAGGGGTCACCGGTCAGCAGCCGGAACCAGAGGAACGCCGTCGGCACGGCCACCCACGCGGCGAGCCGCCACAGCCGGGCCCGGCGACGCACCTCACGGGTTGCCCCGACGTCGACGGTCCGTGCGGTCAGGACACCGCCCCCGCTGCCGAACATCGACGCCCCGGCCTCACCAGCGGCGTCGAGCGGTGACTTGTCCATCCTGGGCGCTCCTCCACGTGTCAGCGGTACAGTCCCGAGCGCCCGGCCGGACGGAGATCTGAACAACTCTGCCGGCAGGGCTCAAGGTCGGCGCCCGGACTGCCGATTCCCAATGCGGAGACGGCTGTCGGTGGACTGCCCGTACTCTCGCACGCCACACGTGTTGCCACTACAGCGAGTGACATTTTCACTCCAATGGAGCAGCGGGCATGCCTTCTGCTGGTCACGGTGCGTTACACCGGTCGGTTACGCCGCATGGCGCATCGCCGCGGTACGCCGACCGGAGCAGTGGCTTCGTCCGGCCCGATCAGCAGCCGCCCGAGATGATCTGTGGTGGGGATGATCTTGGTCCGCGCTCGGACCAAGATCGTTCATGCCACGGATCAACACAACTTGCGAGCCCACCCCGCCCCAAGCGCGACCCCGTCGCTACATCCCGTCGAAGAGGTCGCGCTCCCAGCTGTCCGGCCCCGCTCCGGCGGGTGCCGGCTGGTCCGCCGGCTGCCCCGCGCTTCGGGCGAGGATGAAGTACTCGTTGCCCCACGACTCCGCGACGAGGTCCTCGGGGTAGGCGAAGAAGACGCCGTCCTCGGCGATCTGACTCCGGTGCGCCCGCATCGCCGCCATCTTGGCGTCGATGTGCGCGCTGGCGTCGACCCGCGTCGTGACGAGCTCGTCCGGCGTACCGAACGGCAGCCCGTCGGCGGACTCGATGCCGTCGAAGAAGCTGCCGCCGGCCGCCTTCATGTACTCGAAGCCCGCCTGCAGGACGCTCTTCGGCACCGCGGTGTAGTACAGCTTCTGCGGCTGCCACGGCTCGCCGGCGTCGGGGTAGCGGGCCGGGTCGCCCGCCGCCTCGAACGCGCCGACCGCCACGCGGTGGGCCTGGATGTGGTCGGGGTGGCCGTAGCCGCCGTTGTCGTCGTAGGTGACGACGACCTGCCGTTCGGCAACGCCGACGAGGAGATCACCACCGAGGTCTACGCCGCCGCGCACGTCGACGCGAAGATGGCCGCGATGCGGGCCCACCGCAGCCAGATCGCAGCGGACGGCGTCTTCTTCGCCTACCCGGAGGAGCTCGTCGCCGAGTCGTGGGGCAACGAGTACTACATCCTGGCCCGCCGAGCGGGCGAGCAGGCGGCCGAACCGCAGCCGACCACCGCGGCCGCGCCGGAGGCGCGGGAGCGCGACCTGTTCGAGGGCTTGTAGCGGCCGGTTTGCCGGGATCCTCCCGGAACCTGCCCGGGCGCTGCGCCAACCGGCGTACGGCGGCGCTCCGCCACGCGGCGTAGCGGCGGCGTGTGACGGAGCGTAACCGTCAGATCGGTGGGTCGCTGCTCCATTAGAGTGAAAATGTCACTCGCTGTAGTGGCAGCACGTGTGACGTGCGAGAGTACGGGCAGTC
>DASQMY010000325.1:0-7910 GCA_035645255.1 Mycobacteriales bacterium | reverse complement strand
GTCGACGACCTCGAGGTCGCCGGCCGGCGAGTGCTGGTCCGCAGCGATCTCAACGTCCCGCTCGAGGACGGCCGGATCACCGACGACGGCCGGATCCGGGCGAGCGTGCCGACCATCAAGTCGATCACCGACCGCGGCGGGCGGGCCGTCGTGCTCGCCCACCTCGGCCGGCCCAAGGGCGCGCCCGACCCCAAGTACTCGCTGCAGCCGGTCGCCGACCGGCTCGCCGAGCTGCTCGGCTCGCCGGTGCGCTTCGCGTCCGACGTGGTCGGCGAGTCGGCGCAGCAGGCCGTCGCCGCGCTGCAGGACGGCGAGGTCGCGCTGCTGGAGAACGTCCGCTTCGAGCCCGGCGAGACCAAGGGCGACGCGGACCTCGCGCGGCGGATGGCCGCGCTCGGCGACGTCTACGTCGGCGACGCCTTCGGCGCTGTGCACCGCGCCCACTCCAGCGTCTCCGGGATCCCGGCGCTGCTGGAGCACGCGTCCGGCTACCTCGTCGTCAGCGAGCTCGAGGTGCTGCAGAAGCTGACGATGGACCCCGAGCGTCCGTACGTCGTCGTGCTCGGCGGGTCCAAGGTCTCCGACAAGCTGGCGGTCATCACCAGCCTGCTCGGACTCGTCGACAAGCTGCTGATCGGCGGCGGGATGTGCTTCACGTTCCTCAAGGCGCAGGGCCACGAGGTCGGTGACTCGCTGCTCGAGGAGGACCAGCTCGACGCTGTCCGCGGCATGCTGGCGACCGCCGCGGAGCGGGGTGTGGAGCTGCTGCTGCCGACCGACGTCGTGGTGGCCGACGACGTGAGCGAGACCGCCAGCACGCAGGTGGTCGCGGCCGACGCGATCCCCGCCGGCTGGAAGGGTCTGGACATCGGCCCGGAGTCGGTGCGCGCGTTCGCTGCGGCGCTGGCCGACGCGAGGACGGTGTTCTGGAACGGCCCGATGGGCGTCTTCGAGCTCGCGCCGTTCGCCCAGGGGACGCTCGGCGTCGCCAAGGCGGTGGCGTCATCCGGCGCCTTCACCGTCGTGGGCGGCGGCGACTCGGCGGCCGCCGTACGCCAGTTCGGGCTGGACGACGAGTTCAGCCACATCTCCACCGGCGGCGGCGCGTCGCTCGAGTACCTCGAAGGGCGCCAGCTGCCCGGCGTCACAGCACTGCAGTCCTGACCGGCCCGGCCCGGTGCCACCGCCCGATGAACTAGGAGAAGCATGGCCCGGACCCCGCTGATGGCGGGCAACTGGAAGATGAACCTCAACCACCTCGAGGCCATCCAGCTCGTCCAGAAGCTCGCGTTCGTGCTCGACACCGAGGACTTCGAGGCGGTCGAGGTCGTCGTCGTGCCGCCGTTCACCGACCTGCGCAGCGTCCAGACGCTGGTCGACGGCGACAAGCTGCTGCTCAAGTACGGCGCGCAGGACCTCTCGCCGCACGCGTCCGGCGCCTACACCGGCGACATCTCCGGGGCGCAGCTCGCCAAGCTCGGCTGCAGCTACGTCCTCGTCGGCCACTCCGAGCGCCGCGAGTACCACCACGAGACCGACGACTTGGTCGCCGCGAAGGTGCAGGCGGCGTTCGAGCACGGCATCACGCCGATCCTCTGCATCGGCGAAGGGCTGGACATCCGCCGTGCCGGCGGGCACGTCCCGCACGTCCTCGCCCAGCTCGACGCGGCGCTGGGCGGGCTGCCCGAGGACATGGCGAGCGAGATCGTCATCGCCTACGAGCCGGTCTGGGCGATCGGCACGGGCGAGGTGGCCACGCCAGAGGACGCGCAGGAGGTCTGCGGCGCGATCCGGGCGCGGCTCGGTGAGCTCTACTCCGCCGATCTCGCGGCCGGCGTACGGGTGCTCTACGGCGGGTCGGTCAAGAGCAGCAGCATCGCCGGGCTGATGTCGATGGCCGACATCGACGGCGGGCTGGTCGGCGGCGCGAGCCTCGACGCCGACGAGTTCGCCGCGATCGCCCGCTACCGCAAGCAGACCGGCTGACCGACCCACCCGTGGCCACCGGACCCCGGCAGGCTACGCTGTAGCCCACTGCCGGCCGCCGTGGCCCCGCACGAAAGAGGGATCCACCCGTGACGATGCTGTCGACGATCATGCTCGCGCTCTCCAGCCTGCTGCTGATCGCGCTGATCCTGCTCCACCGCGGCAAAGGCGGCGGCCTGTCCAACATGTTCGGCGGCGGCGTCACGTCCTCGCTCGGCGGCTCGAGCGTCGTCGAGCGCAACCTCGACCGGATGACGATCGGCGCCGGCATCATCTGGCTGGCGTCGATCATCGCGCTCGGCCTGCTCCTCAAGGAGTGACCCAGCAAATTGCCGTGGGTGGTCGCCCGGCGGCACGGCCGCTCGTACACTGACCACACCTCGTTCCGGCAAGCAGCGGCACGACCAGTCCGCTCGAGACGCAGTCTCGCTCGACCGCACGCAGGGAGAAGTCTTCAGTGGCCGGTGGTAACGCGATTCGTGGCAGTCGGGTCGGAGCAGGCCCGATGGGCGAGGCGGAGCGCGGTGAGACCGCGCCGCGCCGGCGGGTGTCCTTCTGGTGCGCCAACCGGCACGAGACCCGCCCGTCGTTCGCCGAGGACGCCGCCATCCCGGACCAGTGGGACTGCCCGCGCTGCGGCTTCCCGGCCGGGCGAGACAAGCAGAACACCCCGGCGCCGCCGAAGACCGAGCCGTACAAGACGCACCTCGCGTACGTACGCGAGCGGCGCAACGAGACCGACGGCGAGGCGATCCTGCAGGAGGCGCTCGCCAAGCTCAAGAGCAAGTAGCCAGCCCCGGTACGCCGACGACGGCGCCAGTCCCGACCGGGACCGGCGCCGTTGCTGCGCTCATCGAACCCCCGCCGGTTCGCTCCCTGGGGTCGCTCAGCTGAGTAGTGACCGATCGTGCGGGTTGTGCACGCTGACGAGACCCGCGAGCTACCGGCTCAATCGGTCACTGGTCGCCAGCGCGCACGGCAACGGCGGCCGGTGAGGGTTCCACATGCGTTGCGATCAAGACGCGTGAGGCGGCGGAATTCTGGGCAGACGTTCCGAAGACTCCTACCGGATCGAGGTCACCATGTCGTTCATCTGGGCGATCATCGTCGGACTGATCATCGGACTGATCGCGCGGGCGGTGCTGCCCGGCAAGCAGGACATCCCGATCTGGCTCACCATCGTGCTCGGCATCATCGGTGCGCTCATCGGCAACGCGCTCGCCGAGGCCATCGGCGTCGAGGACACGAAGGGCATCGACTGGATCAGGCACATCCTGCAGGTCATCGCGGCCGCGGTGCTGATCGGGGTCGTGGCGCCGTTCTGGTCGAAGCGGTCACGCCGCAGTCACGTCTGACTGAGCTGACGCCTGACGAGGCCGGCTCGGCCGGTCAGCCGAGCGGCGTCGTCGCGCCGACCAGCTCGACGCCATCGCACCTCGTTCGCCGGCGGTGCAGACGGCCAGACGCTTGCCGCGGTCGATCTGCTCTCCGCCGCCGCGTCCGGTCCAGGACCGGGGCTCGGCAGGGTGAGGTAGATGGAGAGACGGTGGCCTGCTTCGTCCATCATGTTGACGTGGCGCTCGGAGCCGACCGGGCGGTCGCGAGCGACGACCTCGACCCCCTCCTGCTCGAGGTGCTCGGCGGATCTGCCGCCCGGCCCGGTCTTCGCCGATGAGCGACCGCTACGCCGAGGCGAGCGTGGCCAGGTCGCCGGGCAGCCGCGACGCGGCCGGCCGGTCGAGCAGCCACAACGTGCGCTGCCGTCCCCGCGGTCCGGCGGCCGGCACCTGGAGCGGTCCCGCGCCGCCGAGCGCCAGCGCGGCCGGCGCGGCCTTGTCCGCACCGGCGACGATGAACCACACCTCGCGCGCCGCGTTGATCGACGCCAGCGAGAGCGAGACGCGCAGCGGGGGCGGCTTCGGCGCGCCGCGTACGCCGACGACCGGGCGGTCGTCGTACACCGAAGGCGACTCAGGGAAGAGCGACGCGGTGTGGCCGTCCGGGCCCATCCCGAGCATGAGCACGTCGAACTGGGGCACCGGGCCGTGGTCCTCGGGCCGGGCGGCGCGGCGCAGCTGCTCGGCGTACTGCTCGGCGGCGGTCTCGGGGTCGGCTGCCGCGTCGGACGACGGCATCGGGTGCACCAGCGCCGGGTCGACGTCGACGTGGTCGAGCAGCGCGGCCCGCGCCTGGGTCTCGTTGCGCTCGGCGTCGCCGCTGGGCAGGAACCGCTCGTCCCCCCACCAGAACTCGACCTGGGACCAGTCGACCGCGTCGCGCGCCGGGCTGCCGCACAGCTCGGTCAGGCAGGCGATGCCGATGCCGCCCCCGGTCAGCACCAGCGACGCGGTACGGCGCGCCGACTGCACGTCGACCAGCCTGGTCACCAGCCGGGCGGCCACCGCGCGGGCGAGCACGTCGGCGTCCCGGTGCACGACCAGTGTCGGCGTGCTCATCGCGACGCCGACTTGGCGTGGCCGACGGTCGAGAGCAGATGCAGGGCCTCGCTGTAGGGCTCGTCCGGGTCGAGCCGGCGGAGCTCCTCGCCCAGACAGTCGGCGGTGGACCGGCGGACCAGGGCGACCATCCGGTCCGGCCGGCCGGGTCTGCTCAGCGTCGCCCGCCGGCCGTCCGGCCGGGTCAGCTCGATCGGCCCGGAGAGCGTGTTGAGGGACACCCCGGTGATGCCCGGTCCGCGGCTGTTGCGGACCGCGGCCGGTACGCCGAGCCGCGACGAGAGCCAGGCGGCGAGCAGCGGCGCACTCGGGTTGCCCTTGGCCGCCGCGACCTCGATGGTCTCAATGTCGTCGTACGGGTGGTCCATCGCCGCGGCCAGCGTCGCGCGCCACGGCGTGAGCCGGGTCCACGCGAAGTCGGTGTCGCCGGGCCGATAGCTGCGACCGCGCTGCTCGAGCGCGCCGAGCGCCTTGGTGGCGGCGGCGGCGTCGGTCACCCGGCGCGAGGCGAGCCGGCCGAGCACGCTCTCCGCCGGCGCGTCCGGCGCCGCGTCCGGCCAGCACACGACGACCGGCGTGTCCGGCAGCAGCAGCGGCAGCACCACGGAGTCGGCGTGCTCGCCGAGCGACCCGTAGAGCCGCAGCACGACGCGCTCGCCGGGACCGGAGGCGCGGATCTCCGCGTCGAGCCGGACCGCGGCGGACGGCGCGCGCGGGATGACGCTGAGGATCCGGCATGGGTGCGCGCGGGCGGCCTCGCACGCCGCTGTCATGGCGGCGTCGTTGCCGCGCTCGTCGGTGGCGATGACGAGGGTCAGCACCGCACCGGTCGTCGGCGCGCCCTCTCGAGCGCGCGCCTCGGCGAGGGCGCTGCCGATCTTGGCGGCCGTGGTGTCGGTGAGGTCGATGTTCACGGCCGCCGCCAGCTGCGTCCGTCGCGGGCGAGCAGCTCGTCCGCGGAAGCGGGTCCCCAGGTCCCGGAGACGTAGGGCTCGGGCTTGCGGTCGGCCCAGTGCTCGATCACCGGGTCGACGATCTGCCACTGCAGGTCGATCTCCTCGGCGCTCGGGAACAGCGGCGGGTCACCGAGCAGGACGTCCAGGATCAGCCGCTCGTAGGCCTCCGGGCTCGACTCGGTGAACGCCTCGCCGTAGCCGAAGTCCATGTTGACGTCGCGGACCTCCATCGACGTGCCGGGCACCTTGGACCCGAACCGGACGGTGATTCCCTCGTCCGGCTGCACCCGGATGACGAGTGCGTTCTGGCCCAGCTCCTCTGTCGCCGTGTGCGCGAACGGCAGGTGCGGCGCGCGCTGGAAGACGACGGCGATCTCGGTGACCCGCCGGCCGAGCCGCTTGCCGGTGCGCAGGTAGAACGGCACGCCCGCCCACCGCCGGGTGTCCACATCGACGCGCAGCGCGGCGTAGGTCTCGGTGTAGCCGCGGCGGTCGACGCCCTCCTCGTCGCGGTAGCCGGGGACGAGGACACCGCCCTGCCAGCCCTTCGCGTAGGTGCCGAACGCCGACGCGGACCGCAGGTCGGCCGGCAGCCGGACCGCGCTGAGCGCCTTGAGCTTCTCGACCCGAAGCGACTCGGCGTCGAAGGAGACCGGCTCCTCCATCGCGGTCAGCGCGACCAGCTGCAGCAGGTGGTTCTGCATCACGTCCCGGCAGGCGCCGATGCCGTCGTAGTAGCCGGCGCGCCCGCCGATCCCGATGTCCTCGGCCATCGTGATCTGCACGTGGTCGACGTACGCGCGGTTCCACACCGGCTCGAACAGGTTGTTGGCGAAACGCAGCGCGAGCAGGTTCTGGACCGTCTCCTTCCCGAGGTAGTGGTCGATGCGGAAGACCGACTCGGGGGAGAACACCTCGGCCACGGTGGAGTTCAGCTCACGCGAGGACGCCAGGTCGTGCCCGAACGGCTTCTCGATGACGACCCGGCGCCAGCTGTCGCCGTCGGCGACCGACAGGCCGCTGCGCTTGAGCTGGTCCAGCGCGACCGGGAAGAACTTCGGCGGGATCGACAGGTAGAACGCGTGGTTGCCGTCGGTGCCGCGCACCCGGTCCAGGTCGTGGATCACCTGTCCGAGCCGGTCGAACGCGTCGTTGTCGCCGAAGTCACCGGGGACGAACCGGCAGCCGTCGGCGAGCTGCTCCCAGACGTCCTCGCGGAACGGCGTCCTGGCGTGCTCCTTCACCGAGTCGTGCACGACCTGCATGAAGTCCTGGTCGGCCCAGTCGCGCCGGGCGAACCCGGTGAGCGCGAAGCCCGGCGGCAGCAGGCCGCGGTTGGCGAGGTCGTAGACGGCGGGCATCAGCTTCTTGCGGGCCAGGTCGCCGGTGACCCCGAAGATGACCAGACCACACGGACCGGCGATCCGCGGCAGCCGCCGGTCGCGGGGGTCGCGCAGCGGGTTGGGCTGCCCGTCCGTCCTCACTCGGCCGCCTCCGCGGCCCGCGCCGCCGCGAGCAGCGTGTCGAGACCCGCCCCGCGGTCCTGCAGGTGCAGCCGCAGGACGGGGCGCTGCCGGGAGGACAGCGCGCGCTGGTCGCCGAGTGCCTGCGCCAGCTGCAGCCGGCCGAGCGTGAACGGCCGGTCGGGCACGTCGAGATCGTCGGTGACGGCACCGGTGATCTGCAGATAGGCGCCGACCTGCGGCCCGCCCTTGTGGAACTGTCCGGTGGAGTGCAGGAAGCGCGGTCCCCACCCGAACGTCACCTGCTGAGAGATCCGCTGCGCGAGGACGCGGCGCAGGTCGGCGGCGCGCGCGTCCGCGAGCCGGTCGAGGTAGGCCATGACCGCGAGATACCCGCCAGCGGGTACGGCGGCGAGCAGCGCGTCGAGCGCCGAGCGCAGGTCGGTCGCACCGCCGAGACCGGCCGGGTCGCCGTACACCGCGACCGCGCCGTCGACGAGCACCGGCTCGCCCTCCGGCAGCGGGCCGTCGCCCGACTCCTCGAGCAGCGCCGACGTGTTGGCCTTGCTCTCGGCGACGTTGGGCTGGTTGAACGGGTCGATGCCGATGACCCGGCCGGCGACCGCGGTGGCGTACTCCCACACCAGGAACTGCGCGCCGAGCGGCCCGTCGACGGTGGTGCCCGCCTTGGGAGCCGTCGGGCCGACGTGCACCACGTGCACGTCGTTGGTCGTCGTGGCGCCGGCGCCGGCCGCGTCCGGTCCCTCGACCACGACCGGGAGCAGGCCGCGCTGCTGCTTGCCGGTGGACTCGGCGATCAGCTGCTCGGCCCAGTCGCCGAACCCGACGAGCCCCGAGCCGGCCTCCGCGATCACCAGCTTGTCGCGGCCGGCCGCCCAGCCGCCGCCGATCGCCGCGCCGAGGTCGAGGCCGGGGTTGCCGGAGTCGGCGGCCAGGTCGGCCAGGACCGCCTCGGCGTCGTCGAGCAGCGGCGCGACGTCGACGCCAGCGAGCGCCGACGGCACCAACCCGAACGCGGACAGCGCGCT
>DASQMY010000324.1:0-9843 GCA_035645255.1 Mycobacteriales bacterium | reverse complement strand
GCGGCGGTCCAGCCCGGCAGACTCGTGGGGGGCAGATGGGGTCGTGTCGGACATTCGACGGTGTCCTTCCTTGGACGGTTTCTGGACGCCGCGGCAGTGCGGGCCCTGTTCGCCTGTGCATGCGCCCCCAGCCGGTGTGGCAGGGGGCACCCGTTCTCGTCGTTCTACAACGTTATTTGCAACGTTGTAAAGGCTATGTTGTCGGTGTTGCGAATAGGTCTCGACTCCGTAACAGTGTCCGTGTCCGCCGACCCGGGAGGAGGAGGACGTTGCGGTCAAGTCTTCGTGACGTCGCCAAGCTCGCCGGAGTGTCGGTCAAGACGGTCTCCAACGTCGTAAACGACTACCCGCATGTGACGACTCGAACCCGGGACAAGGTCCAGCGGGCACTCGAGGAGCTCTCGTACCGGCCCAACATCTCGGCCCGGCACCTGCGCAGCGGCAAGTCCGGCGTGATCGCCCTCGCCGTACCCGACCTCTCGTCCCCCTACTTCGCCGAGCTCGCGTCGGCCGTCACCCGCGCCGCCGCGGAGCGCTCGTTCACCGTCTTCATCGACCAGACCGACGGCGACCCCGCGCTCGAGCGCCGGGTGGTGTCCGGGCTCGGCGGCCGGCTGATCGACGGCGTCATCCTGAGCCCGCTGGCCCTGACCGACGACGACATCGCCGCGGCGCAGCAGTCGATGCCGGTGGTACTCCTCGGTGAGCGGGTCGCCGAAGGCCCGGCGGACCACGTCGCCATCGACAGCGCCGCCGCGGCGCGCGAGGCGGTCGAGCACCTCGTGTCGCTCGGCCGGAGGCGGATCGCAGCGATCGGCTACCAGGGGTTCGAGACCGGCGAGACCGCGCGACTGCGGGCCGCCGGCTACGAAGCGGCGCTGCGCGACGCCGGGCTCGAGGACGACCCGGACCTGCACATCGAGACGGAGTCCTACCACCGCGCGGACGGGGCGGCCGGCATGGCTCGGCTGCTCGCGCTGCCCGAGCCGCCGGACGCGGTGCTGGGTTTCAACGACCTGCTCGCGCTCGGTGCGGTGCGGGCACTGCACGAGGCGGGCAAGGCGGTCCCCGGCGACGTCGCGGTGATCGGGATCGACGACATCGAGGACGGCCGCTTCAGCACGCCGCAGCTCAGCACGATCGCCCCGGACAAGGACGAGATCAGCCGGGTCGCCGTCGACTTCCTGCTGTCACGGATCGCGGCGGACGACGACGCGCCGCCGCCGCGCGAGCGGGTGACCGCCCACCGCCTGGTCGTGCGGGAGAGCACCGCCGGCCGTTAGGCCGGACGGTCACGGCTAGCCGCGGAGGGTTGCGGGTCTCACCGCGCGGGTATCCCGCCAGCAACCAGAACCTCACCAAGGAGGCGGAAGCCGTGGGCATAGGTGGCAGCATTTTCCTGATCGCGCTGGGCGCGATCCTCGCTTTCGCGACCGACTTCGACGTGGCCGGGGTCGACGAGAAGGTCATTGGCATCATCTTGATGATTGCCGGCGCCCTCGGTCTCCTGTTCACCGCGCTCATCCTCGGTCGCCGGCGCACCGGCTACGCCGACGAGACCGTCGTGCGTGAGCGTGAGGTCTACTGACCGCTCCACCAACGAGCTGCGCACGCCCGAGAAGTGGTCGGTCCCTCTGGGGCCGGCCACTTCGTCGTCGTAGCGCCTACGTCACCTGCAGCGTGACGACCGGGCTGATTCCCAACAGGTTGCCGGCGTCCTTCGCCTTCACGACGCGGTAGACGCGGGGTCCCTTCGCAGGCGGCTTCAACGGGAAGAAGTAGCCGCTCGTCGAGCTGAGGCTCGCGGACGTCAACGTGGTCCAGACGCCGTCGATCTGCCGCTGCAGGAGAACCTTCTCGCCGGCCTGGGCGGGGCGTACGGCGCCGCGCAGCTCCGCGGTCGCCCCGAGCGGCATGGTCGTCTTGTCCAGCGCCGCCGTCACGACGCTCGCGACCGAGATGAGCGCTCCCGGCGATGCGGCCGGTGCATACCGGGTGCTGCCGGCGAACCGCCACTGGTACTCCGTGTGCACCGTCGGCAGGTGCGAGCCCGTCGCCACGCCCGTCGGGCCGGTTGTCGCGCCCGCCACCAGCACCCAGGACGTGGTGGTGGTGGTCGTGCGCCGGCGGGCGAAGAGCTGGACCGGGCGGTCGGCCAGCGGCCCCGCCGTGCCGGCGTTCGTCAGGGTGGCGGTGAGCACGGAGCGGGTGCCGTACCGGACCGTGGTGTCGGCCGCCGCGACGCTCAGCCTGGTCATCGCGGGGATCGTCACGGCGCGCTTCGCAAGCGGGCTGACGTTGCCCGCCCAGTCGACCGCGTGCGCCGTGAAGCTGTAGGTGCGGCCCGGTGTCAGTCCGCTCACCGTGATGCCGGTCCGGCGCAGGCCGGTGTAGGCGAGAGCGCCCGCAGCCGCCGTCGTCGGTGCGACCGACCCGTCGGCGTACCGGAGCACGTAGCGCGAGACGTCGCTCGACGTGCCGGTGAAGGACAGCGTGACCGACGTCGCCGCCACCGTCGTCACCGTGACGCCCACAGCGGGCGCGAGCGAGTCGGCGGGCGGGGCCGCGCCGCCGCCGAGCGCAGGCTGGTGGTCGTAGCCGTCCTGCGGACCGTTCGCCGTGAGCGCGACCCGGGTAGCCCCGAGCTGCGCCGGCACGCGAAGCAGGTTGGCGGCGTACTGGTCGCCGGTGCCGACGAGCGACGAGTAGTAGAGCGCCCTGCCGTCGTTCGACCAGCCGGCCGGGGTCAGCTCGCTCGACGCGGGGTAGCTGGTGACGGTCCCGTTGCCGGCGCCCCTCGAGGTGCCGACGAGGTAGACAGCGGTGGACGTGCCCCGCACCGTTCGGATCGTCGACAGCCGGGTGCCGTCTGGTGACCAGCGCGGCGCGAAGTAGCCGCTGCTCGCCGATCCGGTGCGCAGTACGAACGGATCGGCGCCGGTTGCCTTGACCACCCAGATCGCACCCGAGCGGGAGAACGCGAGGTAGCGCCCGTCCGGCGAGACGGTCGGCTTGGTCGCGCCCACGGTGTTCGGCACCGCGGTCGGCGTACCGCCGGCGGTGGTCAGCCGGAAGATGCGGGAGGTGCCGGTCGTCCGGTTGAAGCGGACGAAGAACAGCGCGGACCGGTCGGGCGCGAAGACCGGGGCGGAGTCGCTGTACGGCGAGGCGGGGAGCGTCCAGCGGACCGGGCCCGCGGTGCCGGCCCGGTCGATGACGTAGATGCGGTTCATGAAGGTCGCGGACTCGGTCCACGCCTCGTAGGCGATCTTGGTGCCGTCCTGCGAGACGGTCGGCGCGCCGATGTTGTACGCCGCCGAGGTGTAGCGCAGGCGCCGGCCCGACAGGCTCGGGCTCGCCGTCCAGAGCGCGGAACGCTCGGCGATCGGCCACCTCGCGTAGGCCAGCACGGCGGTCCCGCCGAACGCTGCCTGGGCCGGCGCGGCGCCACCCGCTGCACCGAGGGTGGACAGCAGCAGGGACGCGAGGAGGGCGGGCACGACGTGCCGGCTCGCAGGCGAAGCACGCATCGGATCTCCATCAGGGCGGCGGACGACAGACCTCAGTCACCCGATGTCTCGGCAGCCGGCGGCTGGAACTGTTGCCGATGCGCCACTTGGTACTGATGAACTCCCATCGCGCGGGTCGACTACCGAACGATCAGTGACGGCTGTCGGCTTGGGCCTTCCGCGTCGCGTACGCACGTCGCATCTTGGCCTGGTTGCCGCACCCGGCCATCGAGCACCAGCGGCGGACCTGGTTGCGGGACGCGTCGAAGTAGGCCCAGCGACAGGTGTCGCGGGCGCACACCTTCAAGCGGGCCCAGGTGCCGTCCTGACCCGCACGGTGTACCGCGTCGAGTAGCCGGCCAAGTGCCTGACCGACCGGATCCGTGCGGGTGCTGACCAGACCGAAGTGGCCGGTACGCAGGTCGAGGCGGACGGGCAGGTCGATCAGGACGGTGTGCAACGCCTCGATCGCGTCGGGATCTGCGTCGTGCCCGGCGTGGCCGAGCAGCACGTTGCGAAGACCCTCCCGCAGTACGAGCGCGGGGCCGAGGTCGTCCTCAGTGACCTGTGCGTCGGCAGACATCAGGCCTCGATGCACCAGCCAGTCCTGGAGCGCATCCGGGCTGACGAGCGTCTCCTCGCCGGTCTGCGGCTCGTAGGTGTTGACGAAGTCCCGGACCAGCCGAACAGCTCGCGGGACGGTCTCTTCGGTCATCACTCCTCCTGCACCTGCGTGCCGGTCCGCTCCGCCGACACCAGCGTAACTCCTTGACTGGTGTACACACAGCCAGGATGCTTGTGACACCGTCAAAATCCTTTGGTTGGTGTCAAAAGAGGAGGCTCCGTCATGACTCACGTCGATGAGCACACGAACTTGCGGAAGCCCGCGGCAGCGTCACCGCGCTGCAGCCCGGTGCGGGCCAGTCGCGGCGGCGAGCCGGACGCAAGCAGCGCCAGCACGCTGTCGCGTCTCGACGGCTGGGCCTGGCGCTCCGATCGTGCTGACGAGGGACCGCCCGATCCGACGCCGCCGCGCGAACGCTGGACGAGTGGCCTCTATTCGTTGGCCAGGTGCTGGGCGTGGGCGCGGATCCTCGGCGGGTAGCGCGACCGGCACGCGCGTCGCACGTCCGTCAGCGGGGCCGGAACGCGTAAGCCGGTGGCCGGCGCCGCGGTTTGGGGCGCAGCAGCAGCATCGCCAGGAAGCCGGCCGCGAAGCCGGCGACGTGGGCCAGGTAGGCCACGTTGCTACCGGTGGTCAACCCCGCACCCTGGGCGTAGAAGTACTGGATGACGAACCATGAGCCCAGCACCAGCCACGCCGGCAGCCGGGCCGGGAAGAAGAACAGGAACGTGATCAGACTGACGACGCGCGCCCTCGGGAAGAGCACCAGGTAGGCACCGAGCACTCCGGCGACCGCGCCCGAGGCACCGACCAGCGACGTCGTGGACTGGGCGTTTGCGAAAGCGAACGCGTAGGTCGCCAGATAGCCGCAGCCGATGTAGAAGAGCAGATATCGCAACCTGCCCAGCCGGTCCTCGACGTTGTTGCCGAAGACGAACAGGAACAGCATGTTGCCGCCGAGGTGCAGCCACCCGCCGTGCAGGAACATCGCGTAGAGCACCGACATCGCCGGCGACTTCTCGTACGGCGGCGGGTCGATCAGCCGGCAGCTGTCCGGCGGGGCCGCCTGGCCGACTGCGGGCAGCTGGTCGCCCGTGGTGATCTCGCGCGGGATCGCGGCGTACCGGCGGAAGAACGCCTCCTGCCGGCAGATCTGCTGCAGCTTGGTCTCATCGGTCAGCGAGATGCGGGCGATCGGCTCGGTGAAGAAGACCACGACGTTGATGAGGATCAGCAGGTAGGTGACCCACGGCGTACGGTGCGTCGGGTTGTCGTCGTGGATCGGCAGCACCATGCGAGCACGCTACAAGGTCGACCTGTGCGGACCCTGGGGGTCAGACCTGGTGGGCATAGACGACCACGTTGTCCCGGTAGTGCCCGGACTTGCGGTCGAACGTCCCGCCGCACGTGATGAGCCGCAGCTCCGAGCGGTTGGTCGTGTTGCCGTAGACCTTGGTCGTGGGGAAGGCGTTCTTGGCGTAGCGCTCGACCGCGTCGACGACGAACGTCGCGGTGCGGCCGTCGGCGCGCCCGACCTGGATCCGGGCGCCGCGCTTGATCTCGCCGAGCTTCCAGAACACCGCCGGACCGGACTTGGAGTCGACGTGACCGGCGAGCACGGCGGGACCGAACTGACCGGGCGCCGGACCACCGGTGAACCAGCCGACGTCGTCGAAGTCCTTGGGCACCTGCATCTCGCCGTTCTTCTGCAGACCGAGGTCGATGATCCCGCGCACGTCGACGTCGATGGACGGGATCGCCAGCGTCGTCGGGGCGGACCGCGGGAGGGTCGGGCCGAACTTCGACACCGCCTTCGTCGACGGCTTCGCGGTCGTCTTGGGTGGTGCCGTCGTCTTGGGTGGTGCGGTCGCCGACGGCCCGTTCGGAGCCGTCTCGGTAGCGGAGGCGGCCGGCTCGGGGCTCACGGTGGAGGACGTCGCCGGGCTGCTCGCGGCCGGTGCCGTCGGCGTACCGGTGTCGGTCGCGGATGCCGCGGGCTGTGCCTGCGCGGCGTCCGGCGCCGTCGGTCCGGATCCGCCGCCGTTCAGCCCCGACCGGATCAGTACGCCGCCCGCGATCAGCAGAACGACGGCGACTACCGCGGCGATGATGCCGCGGTAGCCGCCGTCACGAGCCTTGATGTCGGACACGTGCTCAGCTGCGCGCCTTCGTGGCCACGAAGCCGGTTCCGACCGCTGCGAAGAGCAGCGTGCCGCCGAGCGCGACCATGGCAAGGTCGGTCGAGCTGGTGCCGCCGCCGGCACCCGTGTCGACGCCGCCACTGGCGGAGACGCGCAGGACGCCGCACAGCGCCGGGTCGGTCGCCTCGCGCGGCAGGTCCTCGCTCAGGTCGCTCTTCTCGTCGCCGTCATACGCACCGCTGTCGTCGTAGTCGACGCCGTGGATGACGACGACGCCCTCACCGCGGGCGATCGCCTCGGCGAGGTCAGCGGAGACTTCGATGTTGTCGCGGTCGTACTCGATCGTTCCGCCGGCCGGGAAGCGCTCGACGGCCAGCGTGCTGTCCGCGCTGGTGTCGCCCTCGGTGGTCAGCGAGACGGCCACCGGGCCGTAGGCGGGGGCACCCTCGCTGGTGCTCATCTTGTCGTCGTCCCCGGCGAACTCCTCCATCGTCGGGCACTCGTGGCGGGCCTCCTCGCCGAAGTGGATGTGCTGAGCGTGCGGCGCCGCGTCGCCTTCCACCAGACCGGAGGCCTGAACGGTGACGTCGATCGAGTTGCCGTCGACCGTCACCATCGCGGTGCCGTTGGCACCGGAGCGGTTGAGCTCGTCGAGGTTGGCGGTGAGGCTGGTGCCGGCGGCGTACGCCGAGCCGACCATGGTGAGGGCGAGCGGGAGCCCCAGGAACAGGGGGGCGAGCTTGGTTGTACGACGCATCGTGACTCCTTCTGGTTGAGATCTGTTGTCTGACGTTCGCCGTGGCCGGCGAGGCGGTTCAGCAATTCGCCCGAATTCTTTTCTTGCGCCCGCTCCCGTGGGTGACCTGAACCGCTGACGAACGAATTGCGAATGGCTGGCATGACAACTCTTCGCAGGTCCGCGATCGCAACCGTTGTCGCCGTTTGCCTCGGCAGCGCGGCGTGCAGCTCCTCTTCAGACTCGGACGCCGCCGACGCGCCCGCTCCGGCGGCCTCCACTGCCGCCTCCGCCACCAGCCCCGCCGCCTCGCCGTCGCCGTCCGCGTCCGCGGCCGCCAGCGCGAAGCCGCCGGCAAGCGCGTCCGCGGCACCCGCGGCCAGCAGCACGCCGAAGGCGTCGCCGCCGGCGGCCGCAAAGGGCGCGACGATCGGCATCAAGGACTTCAAGTACGCCGTCGCCGGCTCAGCAGCCCCGGGCGCCAAGGTCACGGTGACCAACAACGACACCCAGGCGCACACCGTCAGTCAGGACGGCGGCGGTGTGGACGTCTCGATCCTGCCAGGCAAGACGGTGACGTTCGACGCGCCGGACAAGGCCGGCGCGTTCAAGTTCCACTGCAACTTCCACGGCAACATGAAGGGCGAGCTCGAGGTCGCCTAGGCAGCTCCGCGGCGCGCCCGCGTGACTTGTGTAACGAACGCAGCGAGGGGCGGCCGATGGCCGCCCCTCGCTGTCGTGCCGTGCGTCTGTTGCTAGTTCACCTGCAGCCAGCTCTTGTGCTTGTTGGTCTTGACCACCGTGATCTTCGTGCCGGTCTTGGGCACGTTCACCGATGTCCAGCTGACCTGGTAGCGCCCGTGCGACCCGGCCGAGTGCCCGTCACCGGCGTACCACCACGTCTTGGTGTCGTCGAAGACCGAGACCGCCGGCTTGCGCGCGATCGTCGTCGGCACGCCGTCCTTGTGCAGCGTGATCGACTGCGTCTTGTGCTTGCCGAACGTCGAGTCGTAGGACTGGATGCGCTGACGCATCAGCGTGCCGTCACGCCAGTGCTCCGGTGTCGTCGAACGACTCGTCGTGGTACCAGATCAGCACGCCCTGCTGGTACGGGTAGAACTCCACCCAGTCCGGCTTCGAGTTGAGGAAGCCGAAGTTGTACGCCGTCCGGAGCGAGCGCAGCAACTGGCCGCCGTGGCCGCCATCGAGCTGACGGGCAGACTCGCCGTCACGAAGCCCGACGAGAGAGGAGAGGCTGCAGGGGCTACGACCAGGCCAGCAGCGCGGCCGGGGCGGCGAGCTGCCGGCCGACGTCGGCCAGGAACTCCGAGCCGAGCTGGCCGTCGATCACCCGGTGGTCGAACGACAGCGACAGCTGCGTCACCTTGCGTACGGCGACCGCGCCCTCGTGCACCCACGGCATGTCCCGCACCGCCCCGAAGCACAGGATCGCGCTCTCGCCCGGGTTGATGATCGGCGTGCCGCTGTCGACGCCGAAGACGCCGACGTTGGTGATGGTGATCGTGCCGCCCTGCATGTCGGCCGGCTGCGTCCGGCCTTCCTTGGCGACGTCGGTCAGCTGCTGCAGCGCCTGCGCGAGCTCGACCAGCGAGAGCTGGTCGGCGTCCTTGACGTTGGGTACGACGAGCCCGCGCGGCGTCGCGGCGGCGATGCCCAGGTTGACGTAGTGCTTGACGACGATCTCCTGCGCGGCGTCGTCCCACGTCGAGTTCATCCCCGGGTGCCGCCGCACCGCGTTGACGAGCGCCTTGGCGACGAAGAGCAGCGGCGACACCTTGACGTCCGCGAAGTCCGGCAGCGCCGCGACCTGACCGCGCAGCTCCATCATCGGCGTCACGTCGACGGTGAGGAACTCCGTGACGTGCGGCGCCGTGAACGCCGAGCTGACCATCGCCTCGGCCGTGAGCTTGCGGACGCCCTTGACCGGGATCCGCTCCTCGCGCCGGCCGTCCGCCCGCCGCACCGGAGCGGTGAACGCCGGCGCAGCGGCGGCAGCGCCGTTCGCGCCGGCTCGTTCGACGTCCGCACGGACGATGACGCCGCCGGGACCGGTGCCGGTGAGCGAGCCGAGGTCCACGCCGAGGTCCTTGGCCAGCTTGCGCACGGGCGGCTTGGCCAGCACCGGAGCATCCCGTGCGACGACGGCCGCACCGACGGCGGCCGCGGAGACCCGTGCCGGCGGCGGTGTCGCCGCGCCGGCCTGGCCCGGCTGGACCGCCGCCTGCGCGACGACGCCGTCGTCCTTGCGCGCGCGCCGCTTCGCCACGACCGACTTCGGGCCGTAGCCGACCAGCGTCGCGGTGCGGCCACCGGGACCGACCTCGCCGATCTTGGCGCCGGACTCGGCGTAGATGTCGTCGTCCGGCCCGTCGGGCAGCGACGGCACGGACGGCGTCCCGTCGACCGCCTCGAGCGACTCGCGACCGTCGGTCACCCCCGCGGCCGGCGCGGGCTGCACGTCAGCCGGCTCGGGGTCGGCACCCTCGGCGCCCGGGTCGGTGTCGAACGCGATGATCGGCTGGCCGACGTCGACAGTCGTGCCCTCCTCGTGGAAGAGCCTGGTGACGACGCCGGCGTACGGCGAAGGCACCTCCACCGCGGCCTTGGCCGTCTCGACCTCGACGATCGGCTGGTTGACCTTGACCTCCTCGCCGGGCTGCACGAGCCACTTGAGGATCTCGCCCTCGGTCAGTCCCTCACCGAGGTCGGGGAGCTTGAACTCCTTGATGCGCGACATCAGCAGGTCCCCTAGAAGGTGAAGGAACGGTCGACCGCGGCGAGCACCCGGTCGAGGTCGGGCAGGTAGTCCTC
>DASQMY010000323.1:0-3350 GCA_035645255.1 Mycobacteriales bacterium | reverse complement strand
GTCCTCCCAGTGCACGTCCTGGGCGCCGAGCGCGATGCCGCTTCCGCGGAGCAGGTCCGCCGCCTGCAGCGACACGAAGTCCGGGATCACGAAGGCGTCGACGCCGCATGCCTTCGCATGCGGCCCGAGACCGGCGATCTCCTCGAGGAACGATCGGGTGCGCGCAAGGCTGAAGTACATCTTCAAGCTGACCCCGGCCAAGCGTCTGGCGCGCGGCCGACCCGCACCGGCCGGCGAGGTCAACACGCCGGCGCACCCGTGTCGTGCCATCGACGTCGTACGCCGCGATCGCCGCGACCTTCTCGCTGATGCCGAGGACGGGTCGAATCGGTAGCCGAGCCACTCGCTCGCCAGCCGGCGCGCCAGCTCCAGGCCGATCACGTGTTCCCCCATGCACAGCACCTGCGCGTCGTTCGAGAGCACCGACCGCTCCACGGAGAACCCGTCGTGCGCCGTGACGGCCCGGATGCCAGGAACCTTGTTCGCCGCGATGGCGACCCCCATGCCGGTTCCACAGATGAGCAGACCGCGGTCCGCGGCGCGAGAGGCGACCAGGCGGGCCGCTGCGACGGCGACGTGCGGGTAGTGCACGTCATCAGTCCCGTTGACCCCGACATCGATGACCTCCGCGACGCGCGGATCCGCCTCGAGGTCGGCCTTGATCCGGTCCTTGTAGCGCACACCCGCTTCGTCGGCGCCGACGACGAGCCGCCACCGCGGGACATCACCCTCAGTCATCGTCCGCGTCTCGCTTCGGCGCGGCAGCGGGCTCCGTGGTCGCCGTCGCCGGCGACCGCGTCCAGGAGACCGAGCTCCCCCTCGGCGTCAGTCAGCGCAGCGGCCACGGTGTGCAGCACCGCGCTGACACATTGGCCCGCCTCCTGCGCCTCGGCTGACGTCCCGCTGTAGCTGCGCGGTGCGGCTTCCGTCGGCTGGAACCTCGGCGCCGGCGTCGTCTCGATCGATGGTCCGCGATGCATCGCGGGACAGTGCGCTGGCGCCAACCACAACTGCTCGAGCTCCTCGTCGAGCCAGGTCAGCGTCAGCGACGCGCCGGCCATGTCCAGGCTGGTGACCAGCTCGCCCACCTGCGGGGCGACCAGCTCGTACCCCGCCGCGCGAAGCTGTTGCGAGACGTGTCCGAACAGAACGAACAGCTCCTCGTACTTCGTGCTGCCCAGCCCGTTGACGAGTACTGCGACTCTGCTGCCCGCCGCGGTGCGCTGCTGGCGGGCGATGCTGGTGATGAGCAGCTCGGCCAGCTCACCCGGCGTCCCGATGGGGACTTCCGAGATGCCAGGTTCACCGTGGATCCCGAGGCCGACCGCCATCCGGTCCGGTGGCACGGTGAAGAGCGGGTCCAGCTGACCCGGGACGGTGCAGCCGGAGAACGCCACCCCCATCGAGCGGGTGCGCTCGTTCGCGCGGTCGGCAACTCGCATGACGGCTTCCACGTCGTAGCCGGCCTCAATTCCGCTGCGCCGGCGATCTTGACACGACGACGTCGCCTGCGATGCCCCGCCGCCTGCCGTTCGCGCCCTTTCCCTCGCTCGCGACGTCGCCCGTCACGACGAGCAGGTGCGCGGGTATGCCGTCTGTGACGAGTCGCTCAGCGGCCAGCCCGAAGTTGAATATGTCGCCGGAGTAGTTGCCGAAGGCGAAGATGACACCGCCACGTCTGTCGGCGGCCTTCGCTACGTCGTACGCGAGCCGGGCGAAGGGTGACGCGAAGACGTCGCCGCGGACAGCAGCGTCGGCGACGCCGGGACCGACGTAGCCCGCGAACGCCGGATAGTGCCCCGACCAGCCGCCTACGATGACAACCGCGTTCCCGGGCGGCGTCGCGGTCGATCGGATGACACCGCCTGGCACGATCTGCACGAACTCGGTGTACGCCTCGGTGAACCCGGCCAGCACCTCGGGGCGAACGTCGACGGATCACCGGAGATGCGGGTCATGTCGCCGGGATCGTGCGAGGCAGGACGCTGCGGATGTACTCGCGGTTGCGCGCGCCCACGCCGATGCTGTCGCCGCCGTAGTGCTCCACGCAGAACGCGCCGCGGAAGCCCGCGTCGACGGCGAAGCGAATCGCCTTCCGGTAGTTCATCGTCCCGCTCTCGAGCGGCGCCGGATGCGTGAAGTACGCGCCGGTCGCCATGTCGTGGTCGCGGAAGTAGTTCTTGATGTGCCAGTAGTTCGCCAGCGGCAACGTCCGCTCGGCGACCTGCCACCAGTCCTCGACCGGCCGGTGCAGCCGGAACAGGTTTCCGAAGTCCGGGTTGAGCCCGACGTTGCTCTCGTCGACAGCCGCCACGAACCTGACCGCGGAGTCCGCCGTACCGAGGTAGGTGTCCTCGTACATCTCCAGCGAGACCTGCACCCCGACCGACCCGGCATGCCGGGCCAGCTCCTTGATCCGCGCCACCGCCCGGGCGCGCGCCGCCGGCGAGAAGTCGTCGGCGGCGCCCGGCTCGTGCCAGAACCAGACCGCCCGCTCCTGCTCGGCCGTCAACGCCCGGTGGAACCCGAACGACACCAGCGGGATCCCCACCGCCGCGCAGGCGTCGATCGCCCGGTGGCTGTAGGCGAGGTGCTCGTCGCCGCGGTCCGGGTCCATCACGCTGCGCCGGGCTGTCGACAGCGCCGGGATGCTCAGCCCTGCGGCCACGACGGTGCGCGCGAACTCGTCCAGGCGCGCCGGCGACAGGTCGGCCAGCTGGATCCACGTGTCGGTCGGATCGATCGACGTGTAGCCCGCGTCGACCATCACATCGAGGACTTCGGCCCACTGCTCCGCCGACGCCTGCTGCACAGGCGTCCCGTCCGCGACCACGCTCCCATGCACCATCATCGGGACAGTGATCGGCCAGTTGTCCCGCGTCAGCGGCGCCGGAAAGCCGGACCACACAGGCGTAGCGACTGGAGCGCCCGCGGGCGCATCCGCGCCGCGGACGGTCAAAGGGCCCACAGCGCTCCAGGTCGAGTGGTCCGGCAGGTCGGATTCTATAGAATTCGCGCCCCGATCGTAGCGCGCGACGACACTGTGTCAACGGGCCGCGGCGCTCAGCCGAGCCGCCGCCGGCGAGGGTCGCGAGCTAGGTCATCGCAGACTGAGCGCGCTTGCGTACACCCGCCAAGTGCTTGCGCATCGCGGCGGCTGCAGCGGCGGGGGAACCAGCGGCGACGGCGGCGACGACCGCCTCGTGCTCGGCGACGCTTTCGTCGGCGTCGTGCACGCGGTCGCCTTCCTGGTGCAGGCGGTGGACGAACCCGCGGAAGGAGTCGAGAGTCCGGACCAGGAAGGGATTGCCGGTGGCCTCCGCGAGCAGCTCGTGGAATGACTAGTCCGC
>DASQMY010000322.1:0-6629 GCA_035645255.1 Mycobacteriales bacterium | reverse complement strand
CGCCGCCGTGGTGCACGCTGACCCAGCTGGCACCCGAAGCGGTGTTGAGCAGCGCGTTGAGGATCGGCCAGTCGGCGATGGCGTCCGAGCCGTCGCGCATCGCCTCGGTCTCCCGTTCCGGGCTGGCGACGCTGCCGGCGTCCAGGTGGTCGCGGCCGATGACGATCGGCGCGGTGACCTCACCGCTGGCGACGAGGTCGTTGAACACCTCTCCCGCAACGTGCCGCTCGCCGTAGCCGAGCCAGCAGATGCGGCTCGGCAGGCCCTGCCCCTTGACCTTCGCGGACGCGAACTCCACCCACCGGTGCAGCGGGTCGTTGTCCGGGAACGCCTTGAGCACAGCGGCGTCTGTGGCGGCGAGGTCGGCCGGGTCGCCGGACAGCGTGGCCCAGCGGAACGGTCCGGTGCCCGTGCAGAACAGCGGGCGGATGTACGCGGCGACGAAGCCCGGGTAGTCGAACGCGTCGGCGACGCCGGCGTCCCGCGCCTGGCCGCGCAGGCCGTTGCCGTAGTCGAACACGACCGCGCCCGCCGCCTGCAGGTCCACCATGGCCCGGCAGTGCACGGCCATCGAGGCGCGTGCCCGCTCGACGTACTCGCCGGGCTTGTCGAGCCGCAACGCGACGGCCTCGTCGAGCGGCATGCCGTGCGGCACGTAGCCGTGCAGCGCGTCGTGGGCGCTGGTCTGATCGGTCACCACGTCGACCGGCACACCGCGCCGCAGCAGCTCGGGCAAGACGTCGGCGCAGTTGCCGATCACGGCGACGGACAGCGCCCGGCGGTCCTGTACGGCGGCGGCACAGCGGGCGAGCGCGTCGTCGAGCGAGTCGGCGACCTCGTCGAGGTAGCCGTGGTCGCGTCGCCGCTGCGCCCTCGTCGGGTCCACCTCGACGCACAGCGCGACACCGCCGTTGCCCGTGATGGCGAGCGGCTGCGCGCCGCCCATCCCGCCGAGCCCGCCGGTGAGCACCAGCCGGCCGGCGAGGGTGCCGCCGAAGTGCCGGCGCGCCACCTCGGCGAACGTCTCGAACGTCCCCTGCAGGATCCCCTGCGTGCCGATGTAGATCCACGAGCCGGCGGTCATCTGGCCGTACATGATCAGGCCGAGGTCCTCGAGCTCGCGGAAGTACTCGGGCGTGGCCCACTTCGGCACCAGCAGCGAGTTGGCGATCAGCACGCGCGGCGCCATGTCGTGCGTGCGGACGACGCCGACCGGCTTGCCGCTCTGGACGAGCAGCGTGTCGTCCGGCGCCATGGTGCGCAGCGTCTCCGTGATGGCGTCGAAGCACCGCCAGTCGCGCGCTGCCCGGCCGTTGCCGCCGTAGACGACCAGGTCGTCGGGTCGCTCGGCGACCTCGGGGTCGAGGTTGTTGTGCAGCATCCGCATTGCCGCCTCGGCGCCCCACGAGCGGGCCGTCCGCTCGGTGCCGCGCGGCGCCCGGACGACTCGTGCTCCCTGCATCGCGGCTGCTCCTCTCTTCGGTGTGCGGCTAGGCCAGCGGTCCGGTGAACCGCTCCGCGGCGGCCACCAGCTCGGCCTGCATCTCGCTCGCCGCCACCAGCTGCCCGGAGACCTCCCGGTCGACGTCCATCCGCGGCACCCGCGTCCGCAGCGCGTCGCGCACCGCGCCGGTCGCCGCGCCCGGTGCGGCGATGTCGGCCCGCAGGTCGAGCCCCATCGACGCGCAGACCAGCTCGACGGCGAGGACCGTGCGGACGTTCGCGACGACCTCCGCCAGCTTGCGGACAGCGTGCCATCCCATCGAGACGTGATCCTCCTGCTTGCCCGACGTCGGGATGCTGTCCACCGACGCCGGGTGGGAGAGCACCTTGTTCTCGCTGGTGACGGCGGCCGCGGTGTACTGCGCGATCATGTAGCCGCTGTTGGTGCCGGCGTCCGGCGCGAGGAACGGCGGCAGGCCGCGGGAGAACGCCGGGTCGAGGATCCGGTCCACACGGCGCTCGGCCATCGACCCGAGGTCGGTCAGCGCGATGGCCAGCATGTCAGCGGCGTAGGCCAGCGGCGCGCCGTGGAAGTTGCCGGTGGTGAGCACCTCGTCGTCGACGATGACCGGGTTGTCGACCACCGCGCCGAGCTCGCGGTCGATCACGCCGCGCGCGAACGCGAGGACGTCGCGCACCCCGCCGTGCACCTGTGGCGCGCAGCGCAGGCAGTACGAGTCCTGTACGGCGTGCGGCGAGCTGCGATGGCTGGCGAGCAGCGGTGAGCCGCTCAGCAGGGCGCGCAGGTTGCCGGCCGAGGCGAGCTGACCCGGGTGGGGGCGCAGCTGCTGGACGCGGACGTCGTACGGCCGGTCGGTGCCGAGCTGGGCCTCCACGCTCATCGCGCACGCGACGTCCGCGACCCGCACGAGCAGCTCCGCGTCGTGCACGGCGAACGCCAGCATCGCCTGCATCGGCTCGGTGCCGTTCAGCAGCGACAGTCCCTCCTTCGGCTGGAGGACGAGCGGCGCCAGCCCTTCGGCGGCGAGCACCTCGGCACTGGGTCGCGCCGCCGGGTCGCCGACCCGGCGCAGCCGGCCCTCGCCGAGCAGCGGCAGCGCCAGGTGGGCGAGCTGGGCCAGGTCGCCCGAGCAGCCAACCGAGCCCTTCTCCGGTACCTCGGGGCAGAGCCCGCGGTTGAGCAGCTCGAGCAGCAGCGCCGGCAGGTCGACCCGGCAGCCGGACAGGCCTGCGGCGAGCGTCCGCGCGCGGAGCAGCAGGAGCGCCCGCACCGTCTCGTCGGCCAGCGGCCGCCCGACGCCCGCGGCGTGCGAACGGACCAGGGCGGCCTGCATCCGGGAGAGGTTGTCGCCGCCGATGTGCGTGTCGGCCAGCGCACCGAAACCGGTCGTCACGCCGTACACGACGTCGTCGCGCTCGACCGCACCCTCGACGTATCGGCGGCTTCGCTCCATCCGCTGCGCGACGTCCGGCGCGAGCTCGGCACGCGCCCCGCCGCGGGCGACGTCGACGACGTCGTCCACGGTGAGTGGGTCGCCGTTGACCCGGACGGTGCGCACGTCCGCGACCCTAGCGCGCGGCCACCGGCCAGGTGGACGCCGCTCGCTCATCGCAAAAAGGCATTTGCAAATCTTTCTTTGCGGTGTAAGTTGGCCGGCATGCCAAACCCCCACGGGCGGCCGGCAGCCGGTACGTCGACCCGGGCCGACGACGCCACCGCGCTCAAGGCGCTCACGCATCCGCTCCGGGTGCGGATGCTCGGGCACCTGCGGCTGCACGGCGCCGCGACCGCGAGCGAGCTCGGCCGCGTCTTCGGGGAGAGCAGCGGTGCGACGAGCTACCACCTGCGGCAGCTCGAGCGGTTCGGCTTCGTGACGGCTGCCGCTGAGCAGCCGTCACGCCGGGAGCGGCGCTGGCAGGCGGCGGCCGAGAGCACCGAGTTCGACCTGGTGGCCGATGATCCGACCGCCCGCGAGGCGATCGACGTACTGGTCCGCCGACAGATCGAGACGCTCGTGGAGGGCGTCACGCGAAGGCAGCGCGAGGCCGCCAGCTGGCCACGCGAGTGGTCCGCAGCGCACTTCTCGGACGACTACGCCGTCCGTCTGACGCCTGACGCGCTGCACCGGGTGCAGGCGGTCGTCGAGTCCGCGCTGAGGCAGGAGCGCGTCGCGGACGTGGACGATCCCGCCGCTCGGCTGGTGCTCGTGCATCTCCACTCCTACTTCGCGCCGGGAGAGCAGCCGTGACCGAGCTGCTGGTGCTCCGTCGCCGGTTCGTCGTACTGACGTTCCTGCGCTGGTTCCCGATCGGTCTCGTGCTGCCCGTGCTGGTGCTCATGCCGAGGGCCCGCGGCATCAGCCTCCCCACGGTGGGAGCGCTGTTCGCCGCGTACGGCGCGACCACGCTGCTGCTCGAGCTGCCGAGCGGAAGTCTCTCCGACGTCGTCGGGCGCCGCGCGGTTCTGCTGGCCTCGGGCGTGCTGACGACTCTCGGCATGGCGGTCTTCGCCTTCGGACAGACAGTCTGGGTGCTCCTCGCCGGGATGCTGCTGAAGGGGGCCGGCCGGGCGCTCGACTCCGGCCCACTGGAGTCGTGGTACGTCGACTCGGCGCACGCAGTCGATCGCGCGGCGGACCTCAAGCCCGCGCTCGCCCGGTCCGCCGCGGCGTGCGCGGTCGCCTTGGCCGCCGGGTCGCTCGCGGGTGGCGGACTGGTGTTCGTCGCTCCGCTCCCCGAGACCGGTCGCGCCGTCGTACTGGCTCTCTCGGCGCCGTACCTCTGCGCGATGGCCTTCGGCATCCTGTCACTGCTGTTCGTCGCGGCGTGGGTCGACGACGCCGTCGCGACGGGCGACCATGCCACCTGGCGGTCCGTCGCCCGCGACGTCCCGCGAACGGTACGCGCGGGCAGCCGGCTCGCCGCGGCGAGCCCGGTCCTGCGACGGCTGGGTGCGCGATCCGCTGCCTTCGGTGCGGTCATCACGGCGGTAGAGGTGCTGTCACCCGTGCAGTTCGGCGAGTCGGCAGGCGCCGGCGCCTTCTCGGCGCTCGTCACCGTCGCCTTCCTCGGCACCGCACTCGGCGCCCGGCTGGGACCGGGAGTCGCCCGGCTGGTCGGCGGCAGCAACCGCGCGCTGCTCGTGTCGACCTGCCTCGCGGCGCTCGGGCTCGCCTGCCTGGCAATGCCGTGGTGGTGGGCGGCGGCAGTCGCCTACGTCGCGTTCTACGCCGTCATGGGCATCGACGACCCGATCGCCGGCGAACTGCTGCATGCCGAGACGGGACCCGAGCAGCGGGCAACGATCCTGTCCGTGCAGTCGCTGCTGATGATGGGCGGCGGCCTCCTGGGCAACCTGGCCGTTCCACTCCTGGCCGCCTCGGTCGGCTTCGACGTGAGCTGGCTCGTCGTCGCGGGCGCGGCGCTCGGATCGGCGCTGCTCGCGATCGGCCTGCCGTCCCGGGTCGCCTCACCCGTCGAATCCGACGTCGTGCCGCCGTCCGTCGTACCTGGCCGCCAGCTCACGCCGTAGCGGTCAGGCGCGCGTGTGCTCGTACCGGTCGATGTAGGCGTCGACCGGCGTCGCTGCGATCGTCTCGCCCAGCAGGTCGAGGTCGAGGTCGTCGAGCGACTTGAATCGCAGGCAGCTCTTGCCCATGTCGAGCCGGCGCCCCCCGGCGATCCAGCGGTCGCGGAAGGACCGTTCGTCGTCGGATCCGGAGTAGAGCGACATCAGATAGAGCGAGCAGAAGCTCTTCTGCGCCGCGAGCGCGAGGTAGGCGAGCGGCTGCTTGTTGTACGTCTTCGGGTAGCGCTCCAACGGCACCGACCAGGTGATCATGCCGAAAGCGACCGACTCGACGTAGCCGGGTGGCATGCTGCGGCGTACGACGGCGAGCACGCTCTCGAGCAGGTGGCGCCGGTCGGCTGGCAGCTCGCCCAGATAGTCCTCGACCGTCGTCGCCGTGCTCCCCATGCCGGCGAGCGTAGCCACGCCGCGCGCCGGCGACCAGGTCGGCCGAGCGACCTAGTCGCTGTCGATCGGCCGGGTCGTCAGCCCGGCGGCGATCTCCAGGACGCAGAGCGCCGCGAGCCGGACGGTGCGGCCGTCGGGGTCAGCCGTCGCGTCGACCTCGGTGATGTCGACGGCGCGGACCCGCGGGTCGGCGCCGGCGAGGAAGGCCGCCGCGAGAATCTCCCGCGCCGACAGCCCACCCGGCAGCGACGCCGGGCAGCCGGGTGCCACTGACCGGTCGCACACGTCGAGGTCGAGGTCGACCAGCACCCCGCCGCCACCGTCAGCGGCGGTCGCGATCGCATCCGTCATGCACGGCGCCATCCCGCGGGTCTCCACATCGTCGCGGAAGATCGCGTGCAGCCCGCGGGCGTAGGCCTCGTCGGCGTACGACCTGCTGTTGGCCCAGTCGGCGATGCCGATCTGCACGATCCGCTCCCCCGGCAGGCCGGCGTCGAGCAACCGGCGGACCGGCGAGCCGTTGCTGCGCCCCTCCCGGATGTCGAGGTGCGCGTCGAGGGTGACCAGGCCGGCGCGGGACAACGTGTCGAGCGCGCCCCGCCCGACGGGGCAGGTGAGCGAGTTGTCGCCCCCGACCACGACGAGCAGCCGGGCCAGCGATGCGCCGGACTCGGCCGCGATGGTGACCCGCCACTCCCCCTCCTCGCCGAGGTCGGGGTCGTCGACGTTGCCGAGGTCGAGGGCGGCGAGCGTAGCCAGGTCGATGCGGCGCGCTGGCGACCAGGTGCTGAGCTTCTGGAGGGCCTGCCGTACCGCGGCCGGCGTCTTGTGCGCGCCGGTCGGCGACAGCGACGTCGCGTGCGTCGGTACGCCGAGCAGCGCCAGGTCCGCCGTACGCCCGCCTGTGCCAGCGGCGAGCCAGTCCGCGGCCGACGGCCAGCGCGCGTCGCGTCGGGCGGGGCCTGGGGTCATGGGCGGATCCTGCCAGACGCCCGCCACGCGTCTGTGTCGCGACCGCGTCCGGGCGGCCACCGGCCCGTTGTCCGGCTTCGCTGCGGCAAACGCCGTGCCACTCACCAAGGGGGCGCCGTTGGAGAACTGAGCGAGTGACTCCACCCGATAAACCACAGTGGCCCGCCAGGTGCGCGAACACCTGACGGGCGTTGACCGGGACACCACTAAGGAGACC
>DASQMY010000321.1:0-7218 GCA_035645255.1 Mycobacteriales bacterium | reverse complement strand
AAGGGGTTCGCGGGGGAGAAGGGCCTGGAGTACTACCGGGAGATCCGCGTGGTCAACATGGGCGCCCAGGTCACCGCCGACGAGCTGGTGCAGCGGGCCGCGACCGAGCGCGCCGACGCCGTGCTGGTCAGCCAGGTCGTCGCCGCCGCCCGCGACCGCTGGAAAGAGCAGCAGCACCGTCCGCTGCTGGTCGTCGGCGGGCCGCGCTTCGACCCGCGGATGACCGCCGAGCTCGGCGTCGACCGAATCTTCACGAAGGGCACGACGCCCGGCGAGGTGGCCAGCTACCTGGTGCATGCGCTCGCCGGCGCGCATCCGCAGCCGTCCGCCGTACCGCGGAGGTCGCCGTGACCGGCGACGCCCGCGTCGGCCTGACCGTCAGCCACCGGCGCTACATCCCGTACTCGCACGCCCACTACGGCGGCAACCTGGTCGACGGCGCCTACCTGCTCGGGCTGTTCGGCGACGTGGCGACCGAGGTGTGCATCCGCACCGACGGCGACGAGGGCCTGTTCGCCGGGTACGCCGACGTGCGGTTCCGTGCGCCGGTGCAGGCCGGTGACGTGGTCGAGGTCACCGCCACGGTGACCGCGGTCGGCCGGCGCAGCCGCACCCTCGCGCTGCAGGCACAGGTGCTCTGCCGCGCCGACCTGGGGACGAGCCAGTCGGCGGCCCGGGTGCTCGACGAGCCGCTGGTCGCGGTCGAGGCGACCGGCACGGTCGTCGTACCTGGCTGACCGGTCCTGGGTGTCGCCGTGGGTGACTTCGTGCCGCTGTGCAGCGGCATGAGCTGGCACACCCCACGCTGCCGCCCAGCGCATGCGAAGTCGTCAATCAACTGACGACACGCCGACGGTCGGTGAACTTTCCTTGAATTCCAAGGTCAACGATCACGGGCCTGACCTGTGCCGATGCACAAGAACCGCAGGTCAGCGGCGTGTTGACAGGTCAGGTCCACCTTCGCCATCGTCCGTACGTCCACCGATCGTCCCGGCCGGATCTCCGCTCGCACCGCCCTACCAACCCAGGGTGCGCGGGCAGCGATCTGCCACGGCCGGAACCGGCCAGGTGGGCCGTGCCCGGATGAACCCGGACGCCCAGTAGACAACGGCTCCGTCCGTCCGCAGCCAGCGGGCCCGGGTCGGTCCGAAGGGCGTCCGGGTTTCTTCCTGTCCGGGCCCGGGGTCGCGCCGCAGAGCCCACCGTCCGCCCGCCCGGTCACGAGGTGGTCGCGGGTGCGGCGGATCGCGGCGCGGTGCGGCACCATGGTGGTGATGAACCGACTCCCGTTCCGGCTGCCGATCAGGTGGGCGCTGCCGCTCGCCGTGGGCGCCGGCGGACTGCTCTGGCTGGCGTTCCCGCCGACCGGGTGGTGGCCGCTCGCGCTGGTCGCGGTCGCCGGACTGTCGCTGGCGGTGCGCGGACAACGCAGAGGTGCGGCGTTCTGGCTCGGCACGCTGTTCGGCGTCGCGTGCTACGTGCCCATGCTGGAGTGGCTGACCAACGTGACGCCCGGCGCCTGGCTGCTGCTCGCCGCGACGCAGGCGCTGGCGACCGGTCTGCTGGCGCTGGGGCTGCGCACAACCTGGGCGCTCACCTGGTGGCCACTCGCCCACGCCGCGCTCTGGGTGCTGTACGAGGCGCTGCGCGGCCGTTACCCGCTCGGGGGCTTCACGTGGGGCAAGCTCGCGTTCAGCCAGTCGCGCAGCCCACTCACCGGCTGGGTCGCCGTCGGCGGCGCACCGCTGCTGACATCTGTCACCGCGCTGGCCGCGCTGCTACTGCTCAGGGCGCTGCTGGCGCGGGACGCGACCCGCCCGGCGGTCATCCGGCGGGTCGGTCTCGCGCTGCTCGCGACCGGACTGGCGCTCGGCGGCCTGGTCGTGCCCACTCCGACCACGGGCACCGGCACGCTGACCGTCGCGGCGATCCAGGGCAACGTCCCCGACCTCGGACTCGACGCCTTCAGCGAGGACATGACCGTCGTCCGCAACCACGGACAGGTGACGCTGGCGCTCGCCGACCGGGTCGACGCCGGTACGGCGCCGCGTCCCGATGTCGTCGTCTGGCCGGAGAACAGCACAGACATCGACCCGCGCATCGACCCGAGCGTCGGCGCGGTCGTCGACGACGCCGCTCGCCGGCTGGACCGGCCGGTCCTGGTCGGCGCGGTCCTCGACCGGCCGGACGGCCGCATCCTGAACGCCGGACTCGTCTGGGACCCGCGCACCGGCCCGGGCGAGATCTACACCAAGCAGCACCTCGTGCCGTTCGGCGAGTACGTCCCGTGGCGCAAGCAGCTCGCCGGGCGCATCCAGATGCTCGAGCACTACATCCCGCGCGACTTCGTGGCCGGGTCGGACAGCGGTGTGCTCGACATCGCCGGGGCCCGGCTCGGCGACGTCATCTGCTTCGAGGTCGCCTATGACGACCTCATCCGCGACACGGTGCGCGCCGGCGCCCAGATCATCGTCGTGCAGACCAACAACGCGACGTACATGCGCGGCGGCCGCACCTCGCAGACCGAGCAGCAGCTGGAGATGAGCCGGCTGCGCGCCGTGGAGCACGGCCGGTCGGTGGTCGTCGCCGCCACCAGCGGCGTCAGCGCGCTGATCACGCCGGACGGGCGCACCGTCGCCCGCTCGGACATCTTCGTGCCGGACGCTCTGGTGGCCGCGCTGCCGCTGCGATCGGCGCTGACGGTCGCGGACCGGCTCGGGGTGTGGCCGGAGGTCGCGATCTGCCTGCTCGCGCTGGGCGCGGTCGTGACGTCGGTACGCCGGCGCGCGCGGGTCGGCGTACCGGCTGCACGTGGAGCGGAGGGGCCGCCCGACGGTACGGTCGCCGTCGGCGACGCACCCGCGTCGGACGTCGGGCCCGCGCCGGTCGGAACCGGCGGCGCCGAGAGGGAGCGATGACACTGAACGACCTGGGCCGGGTGCTCGTCGTGATCCCGACCTACAACGAGGCCGACAACATCGTCCCGATCATCTCCCGGCTGCGCGCCGCCGTACCCGAGGCGGACGTGCTCGTCGTCGACGACGGCAGCCCGGACGGCACGGGCGCGATCGCCGACGACCTCGCCGCGGCGGACACCGCCGTGCATGTGCTGCACCGGACGACCAAGGACGGACTGGGCGCCGCCTACATCGCCGGCTTCGAGTGGGGGAGCAGCCACGGCTACGACGTCATGGTCGAGATGGACGCGGACGGCTCGCACCAGCCGGAGGAGCTGCCCCGGCTGCTCACCGGGCTGCGCGGTGCCGACCTGGTGCTCGGCTCGCGGTGGGTGCCGGGCGGCGAGGTCCGCAACTGGCCGCTCAGCCGCAAGCTGCTCAGCCAGGGTGGCAACCGCTACACCAGGCTGGCTCTCGGGCTGCCGCTGGCCGACGCGACAGCCGGCTTCCGGGCGTTCCGCCGCACGGTGCTCGACGACCTGCCGCTGGACACGGTCGCGTCCCAGGGCTACTGCTTCCAGGTCGACCTGGCCTGGCAGACCTGGCGGCGCGGCTTCCACATCGTCGAGGTGCCGATCACCTTCATCGAGCGGGAGCGCGGCGACAGCAAGATGAGCCGCGCGATCGTCGCCGAGGCGCTGTGGCGCGTCACGTGGTGGGCGGTGCGCTCGCGGCGCGGCCGGCCCGCCGCGCGGCACGCGCTGTCCGCGCAGCCCGCGCCGGCACCGGGCAAGTAGCGAGATGCCGGCCGTGCTGCTGCTCGTGTTCCTTGTCGTCCCGGTCGTCGAGCTGATCCTGATCTTCCAAGTCGGCGACCTGATCGGCGGCTGGCTGACGTTCGCGCTGCTGATCGCGATCTCGGTCGCCGGCGCGGTGCTGGTCCGCCGTGAGGGAGCGCGCGCGTGGCGCAACTTCAACGCCGCCGTGGCCGGTGGCCGGATCCCGGCCAACGAGGTCGCGGACGGCGCGCTGGTCGTCTTCGGCGGCGCGCTGCTCATGACGCCGGGCTTCCTCAGCGACATCCTCGGGCTGCTCTGCCTGCTGCCGCCGACCCGCGCCGTCATGCGGCGGGTGCTGCTCCGGGTCGCCGCCCGCCGCTTCGTCGGCGTGCCGCTGGCGGGTCGGGGCATGCGGGCGAGCTGGCCGCGATCCCGCACCGTGCCCGGCGATCCCGCGGCCGGTCGCCCGCCCGGGACGGAGCGGGCTGCACCGCCGCGCGGCTCGGTCATCGACGGCGAGCTGGACGACCCGCCCGCCGGTCGCTGATCCGGCCGGGAAAGGGCCAGGCCACGCACCCGGGGGGAGGGTGCATGGCCTGGGGCTCGAGCTGCCACCGGTACGGCGGCCAGCGGCGCTCAGCGTACTTAGGCGGACTTCTTCTTCGACTTCGCGGCGGCCGCGCGGGCGGCGAGCTGCTCCTTGAGGACGGCTTCGAGGTCGGCGGTCGAGCGCCGTTCGCGGATCATGTCCATGTGGGTGCGTGCCGGCTTGACCTTCTTCGGCTCGGCCTCGGCGCCGCTGGCGTTGGCCGCGGTCTTGCCGCAGAGCCGGCACTCCCACGTAGCGGGCACCTCGGCGTCGACGGCGAACGGCACGGTGAAGTGGTGACCACTCGGGCAGTCGTACTGGACTGCCTGACGGGGAGCCAGATCGGTGTTGCGGTCGCTCTCGTAGCTCACGGTGCCGAGACGGCTGCCGCGTAGCACACGGTCGCTCATCGGGCCTCCCAGGTTCAAGGGGTGTCAGTCCTGACAACGCTTGTGACACTCGGATGATTCCCGAGCAGCAAACGGTCACGCCGCGGGCAGCACATCGCTGCCGTACCGTGATCTAACCTGGCTGTCGCCCAGCCGCGTCGAGGTTCTCAGGAGCACGCAATGTGCCGTATGTCCGTTCTGCCGGTGCACGCAGCGCTCGGCGTCGGCCGGGTCGCGGCCGGCTCGCTGTTCCTCGCGCGGCCTGCGGCGTTCGCCCGGCTGCTGGGCGTCGACTCGGTCACTTCGGGCCGGCTGGCCTGGCAGAGCCAGATGATCGGTGCGCGTGAGATCGGCCTCGGGCTCGGTCTGCTGGCTGCGCTGCGCCGCAACCCGGCGCCGTGGCTGCTCGCCGGGGCGCTGGCCGACGGCGTCGACTCGTACGCGTTCACCGCGCGCGCGCGGGCGGGCGACGTGCGGCCGGGCGTCGGCTACGGACTCGGCGCCGTCGCGGCGGGCGCCGCGGCGTTCGGTGCCGCCACCAGCCGTAGTCACACGTCCCGCGCGAGGGCGGACACCGCAGCGGCGAGCTGAGCGTGCAGCGCCGGACCCGCGACCACCAGGCCGTGGCCGAGCGGTGAGAGCACCGCACCGGCCTCGGTCGCGACGAGCGCACCAGCGGCCCAGTCCCACCGGGACGTCTCGTCCTCGTAGTAGCCGTCGAACCGGCCGGCGGCCAGCCAGCACAGGTCCAGCGCGGCGCTCCCGACGCGCCGCAGGTCACGCACCCTCGGCAGGATGTCGGCCGCCACGGCCGCCTGCCGACGCCGCGACTCCGCGCGGTAGCTGAAGCCGGTCGCGACCAGGGCGCGCTCCAGCGGCACCGGGTCGTTGGCGCGCAGCCGCCGGTCGCCCAGCCAGGCGCCCGCGCCCGCGACGGCGGTGAAGGTCTCGTCCGCGACCGGGTCGTGCACCGCGCCGACGACGGCGCGCCACTCGTCGCCGTACCGCTGCTCGCAGGCGACGCTGACCGCGAACTGCGGCATGCCGTACAGGTAGTTGACCGTCCCGTCGAGCGGATCGACGACCCAGCGCAGGCCGGTGCCGCTCTCCCGCGCCGCGCCCTCCTCACCGAGCAGGCCGTCGGCAGGCCGGGCCGCCGTCAGGAGTGCGCTGATCACGCGCTCGCTGGCCTGGTCGGCCTCGCTCACGGGGTCGGTCGCGGTGCTCTTGTAGCGGATCTTCATGACCGCGCCGCGCCTGGCGAGCAGCTCCGCGCCGCCTGCCTCCGCGGCGCGGACGGCGATCTCCAGCAGCTCGGTGGTCAGCTCGCCGGGCAACGGCGCGGTGGAGTCAGTGGCGGTCACAACCGCGAGAGCCTACCTGCGCCGCCCGGGTGGTCGCGGCGGTCGACCGACGGCTAGGTTCGCCGGATGCAGCGGCGACAGCTCGGGCGGACCGGCCGGCACGTGGCGGAGATCGGGCTCGGCGCCTGGCAGCTCGGGGCGGACTGGGGTGACATCGACGACGCCGCGGCGATGGCGGTGCTTGAGGCGGCCCTCGACGCAGGCGTCACCTTCATCGACACGGCGGACGTGTACGGCGACGGCCGCAGCGAGCGGCTGATCGGCGAGCTGCTCCGAGCGCACCCGGACGCCGGTCTGACGGTGGCCACCAAGATGGGCCGGCGGGCGCCGCTGGACCCGGTGCACTACACGCTGGACAGCTTCCGCAGGTGGACCGACCGGTCCCGCGCCAACCTCGGTGTGGACACCCTGGACCTCGTCCAGCTGCACACCCCGCCGACGCCGGTCTTCTCCTCCGACGACGTCTACGACGCGCTGGACACTCTGGTCGCGGACGGCGTGACAGCCGCCTACGGCGTCAGCGTGGAGACGGCGGCGGAGGGACTGACCGCCGTCCGCCGGCCCGGCGTGGCGACCGTCCAGGTCGTGTTCAACGCCCTGCGCCGCAAGCCTGCGGAGGAGCTGCTCCCCGCGGCCGCGGCCGCCGGTGTCGGCATCATCGTCCGCGTGCCGCTCGCCAGCGGTCTGCTCGCCGGTCGCTACACCGAGCACACCACGTTCGGGGCCGACGACCACCGGACCTACAACCGGCACGGCGAGGTGTTCGACGCGGGGGAGACGTTTGCCGGCGTCGACTTCGCCACCGGGGTACGCGCGGTCGACCGGCTGCGCCCGGTGGTGCCCGAAGGCGCCACGATGGCGCAGTTCGCGCTGCGCTGGATCCTGATGGACCAGGCGGTCAGCGTCGTGATCCCTGGCGCGCGCGACCCGGAACAGGTCCGCGGCAACGTCGCCGCAGCCGCACTTCCGGAGCTGGACCGCTCCGCGATGCAGCTCGTCCGGACCGTCTACGACGAGGACATCCGGCCGCTCGTGCACGACCGCTGGTAGCCGCACGGAGGAGAGTGGCCATGACCGTACGGTTCGGCCTCTTCGGCACCGGTCACTGGGCGGTGCAGACCCACGCGGCCGGCCTTGCCCGCAACGCGGCCGTCGAGCTCGCCGGGGTGTGGGGCCGGGACCCCGCCAAGACCGCCGCCG
>DASQMY010000320.1:0-9640 GCA_035645255.1 Mycobacteriales bacterium | reverse complement strand
TGCGGCCGTCGATCCCGAGCGGCCACCCGACGACGACGATCGGCTCGCCGGCGCGAACGGGGCGGTCGATCCGCGCGCTGAACCGGCCGAGCACGATCAGCCGCTCCGGCGAGATCGCCAGCGACCACGCGCCGGCGCAGTCGAGCGCCGACCACACGAACTCCGGTCGTACGGCGCGGGCCGCGTCGGCGAGGTCGGCGGCCGGCGTCCACGGCGCCGTGACGACGTCACGGCCGTCAACCGGACCCGGGAAGATCCGCAGCCCGTCTGCGCCGCGCTCCGGTCCGCAGACGAAGCAGGTGGGGAACGGGTGCACCGAGTGCCCGGGGTAGCGCTCGCTCGCCGCCTGCGCGGCCGCCGGGTCGACCGGCGGCGGCGCCGTCGCGGTCACCTCGGCCGGGCGCGCCTCGGCGACCACCCGGTCGCCGTCGGTCGCGGTCAGCACTTCGCCCTCGACGGTCACCCTCAGCGGTACGCCGAGCGGCGGCGGCAGCCGCAGGGTCACCTCGACCGGGCCGTCCGTGTACGCCGCCAGCCGGCCGCACACGTAACCGCCGTTCCCCGACCCCGGCGGCCCGTGGAACCGCTCGTCCACCACGAACACCTGCTCGGCCATGCCTCGCAGGCTAGGCGATCGCCGTCTCTGCCGCGGCAGCGGGGCCGGTGGCCCGACGTTCGCGTCTGCACGACCCACGGCCGGGTGTTGATCCGCCACAGCCCAGCGGGCGGCCGGCGGTCTTGCCGAGGAGCCAGGCGGGCCCGGCGGTCTTGCCGAGGAGGCTAGACGATCGCCGTACCGCGCCACGCAAATACGCAAGATGGACCCTCCATCTTCCACGCGAGCCGCAAGAATGGTGGGTCCATCTTGGCGTTTTCCTGGCAGGCCAGCTCTGGGGGGCGCCCGAGGCTGCGAGTGAGTGCAGCCATGCCCCAGCGCGGCTGGAGCCGCTCGCTTCCCCGCACCCTCCCCGCCGCGAGCGGCGGCGGAAGCGTCAGCCCGACAAGCGGCCGGCGACGCGCCGGAGATCGGCCACGAAGAGCTCCATCTCGGCGCCACGGCGCTCGCCGGCCCGCAGGATCGACGACGGGTGCACGGTCGCCGTGATCTCGCCGTACGCCGGGTGTCCGGCGGCCGGCCACGGCAGGAACTCCCCGCGCCGCTTGGTCACCCGGAAGTCCTTGCCGAGCAGCGACTGCGCGGCGGTCGCGCCGAGGCAGACGACGAGCCGTGGCTGGATGACCTCCAGCTCTGCGGTGAGCCACGGCCGGCAGGCGGCGACCTCGAGCAGGTCGGGCTTGGCGTGGACGCGCCGCTTGCCCTTCGGGGTCCACTTGAAGTGCTTGACCGCGTTGGTGACGTAGACCGCGTCGCGGTCGATGCCGACGGCGTCCAGCGCCTCGTCGAGCAGCCGGCCGGCGGGGCCGACGAACGGCCGCCCGGCGACGTCCTCCTGATCCCCCGGCTGCTCGCCGACGAAGACCGCACGCGCGTCCCGAGCGCCCTCGCCGAACACGGTCTGCGTCCCGCAGGCGTACAGGGGACAGCCCTCGCAGCCCTCGGCTGCGAGCCGGAGGCCACGCAGCGACCGGTCCGCCGGAAGGAACGGCTCGGCGCTCCAGGTGGTGGCCGCGGCGCGCAGCGGGGGCGGGACCGGCGGCTCGGCGCCGCCCGGCAGCCGCGCGGGGATGGGAGGCATGGCGCACTGGTTACCCGCACCCCGGCTCAGCCACCCCTGTGCCGGCGCGCCCGGTCAGTTGTAACGCCCGGAGTAGGTCGGTCTTTCCTCGAGGTGCGTGTCCGCACGAGCCGGACGGGGCACGGTGAGGGTGCAGAGCGGCCTCGGCAAACGTCCCGGAGGAGGGCTGACGTGCAGCACGCGATCGAACGCGCGCTCGACGACAGCCCGCTCGCCCAGCTCGTCGTGTCCGCCGAGGGCACGCTCGTGGCCACCAGCCCGAAGGCTCGCGAGCTGCTCGGCCTGCCCGCTGCGGCCGAAGGACTGCCGTTCGCCGCGGTCGTCCGCGAGTTCCACGCGACCGAGCTCGCGGACTTCGTCTCGGCAGCAACCGTGGACCCGCCGGTGATCACGTTCACCGACCAGCCATGGCGGCCGTCTCCCGGCGAGTCCTGCCTGCTGAACGGCGGCGTGGTGGCGATCCGCGACGAGGAGGGGGCGCTGCTGGGCGTCACCGTGACCCTCGAGGTGTCCGCGGCGAGCGACGAGCTGTCGCGGCACAACGACGAGCTCAAGCGGGATGTCACCGAGCTGCGGTCGATCAACGACGAGCTCCGCCAGCGCACCGATGAGCTCAACCTGGTCGCGATCTTCCTCGAGTCCGTGCTCACCAGCCTGCGCGGCGCGGTCCTGGTCGTCGACTCGGCGCTGACCGTGCGGGTGTGGAATCCGCAGGCCGAGCGGCTGTGGGGCATCCGGCGGCGGGACGCGATGGGCAGCCCGCTGCACTCGCTCGATCTGCGCATCCCGTTCGACGAGCTGCGGCCCTCGATCGAGCGCGCGCTCGCCGGCGACCTCGACTGCGCGGAGGCCGGCGTCGCCGTTCCGCAGGCAGACGGCAGCGTCGCCGCCTACACGGTCAGCGCGACGCCGCTGCTCGGCCCGGGGAGCACGGTGCACGGCGCGACGCTGCTGTTCGTCGAACGCGCTTCCTAGCGGGTCGGCCGGGCCTGCGTGCGGGTCAGATCTTCTCGACCGGCGTCTGCTGGGCCTCTACGTCGAACCACACGGACTTTCCGCGCTCGAGCGTGTCCACGCCCCAGGCGCTGGCGACGTTCTCCAGCAAGGTCAGCCCGCGGCCGGTCTGCAGGTCGTCGTACGGCGTGAACCGGACGACGGGGGGCCGGCGGTTGAGGTCGATCACCTCGACGTGGATGTGGCCGTCGGAGGCCTCCAGCACGACCTGAACGTCGGTGCCCGCGTGCACGACCGCGTTGGTGACCAGCTCGCTGGTGAGCAGCTCCACCGAGTCGACCGCGGAGTCGAACTTCCAGCGCCGCAGCATGTCCGAGACGAACCGTCTGGCCGCGCCGGGCGACTGGCGCGCGGGCGGCAGCTGAGTCGCTGCGCGCATCGTGCCCTTGTCGAACTCCGCCATGGCCTGGTGCCCGCTCGAATCTGCCGTATGTCCGGTTAGGTCACTTCGCCCGTACCCGCGGTGAGCGCTGCGCACCCGTCCATCAACGGAAGATTTCCGTCTCGCGCTGGTATCGACCGGTTTTCGGCGGTTTCCGGCCGAAACGGGTCAGTTCAGCGACGCCAGATCGTCCCAGTACGACGCAAGCGTCGTGCGGTAGTCGTACATGCTGCCGCCGATGGCCCCCGCCACGAGCGTCCCGCGTACGAAGTCCCGGACGTCCTGGTCGGTCACCACGCGGCCGGCCGGCTCGGTGTGGATCCCGCCGACCTCGTGGACGGGCAGCCCGGTGTAGGACCGCGCGAGGATGACGTTGTCCCGCGAGTACGCGTACGGGCAGTGCGCCGGGTTGGTCGCGCAGTCGCTCCGGAAGGTCCAGTAGCCCATCGGCTGGACGACGTCGGCGTAGGTGCCGATTGTCGCCCACGGGAACCCGGCCCAGGTATTCGGCGCGAGCTTCATGGCGACCGGTGACTGCACGATCGCGCTGACGGGGTACGCCGAGCCCACCCCGGCCCGCACGCGGCGCAGGTGCGCGGCCACGTCGGCGTTGAAGGTGGCAGTCGTCGCGGCGCCGCGACGCTCGATGTCGATGCCGAGCGCGTCGAACCGGTGCCCGGCGGGCGACCGGAACGACCGGATCGCCAGCGTCCGCCGGACATCGCGCTCCAGGTAGCCGCCGTAGCCCGGGAAGTACCAGCCGACGACCTTGATGCCCTTCGCGTGCGCCGCCTCGAGCCAGCGGCCGACCTTGGCCGCCTCGATGACGTCGGCACTCTGGTCGAACTTGCCGGTCTGCAGGTAGAGCGTGCGGACGCCGCGCGCCTTCATCGCGGCGACCGTCGTCGCCGGGTCGAGGCCGTAGTCGAGCCGGTCGACCCACGTCCCGAGCCCGCCGAACGCCGCGACGCTCGGCCGGACCTGGCGGACGACTTGGAGCGAGGAGGTGGTCAGGACGGTGACCGCGGCGTTGCCGTTGCGGGAGCCGACGGCGGCGGCGCGCCGCGCGGTCGTCGCCCGACTGGTGATCGTGCGCTCGACGGTCACGTTGCTGGAGCGCTCGGCCAGCACGATCTCGGACGGCGACCCGGCCTTGGTCCAGGCGAACACATAGCGCCCGGCCGACGCGGCGACCCGCGGCCGCGATCCCGGTGTCGCGAACGCCCGGCGCACGAAGCTGCCGGTGCGGTTGGTCGTCATGTGGATCCGGGTGCCGTGCCGCCAGGCCGCGGTGACCGAGGTGTCCGACGCCGCGAGCACGTCCGGCTCGTGGTTGTCGCCGTCGGCGGTCTGGTACTTGAGCGACCAGGGTGTCGACGGGGTGGCCTTCCGGAAGACGGCGATCTCGCGCCGGCCGGTGGACGCGAAGCGCCGGGCGAACGCCAGGAACGCGACGCCGCGCGGCGTCACGGCCAGCGCCGGGTGGGTGTCGGTGGCCCGCAGCGTCGTGATCCGGGTGCGACCCGTCGTACCGCCGATGGTGCGCGCGTTGTAGATCGACGCGAGCGAGCCGCTCGCCTCCGACCAGACGGCCCACCACCTGCCGCCGACCGCGGCGATGTCACCCGACCCGGACCGGTGCGTCGTCACCCGGACGCTCGTCTTCCACGCGCCGGCGCGGGTGCGGCCGCCCACCCGCGTGCCGTCGCTCGCCCGGTACAGCAGCCAGGTCGTCGTGCCGTCGTCGGCCACGCCGAGGACCGCGCCGTAGTACGGCGACGCGACGGCAGCGCCCCTGGTGCCGGACTGGGTCGCGTAGCGGATGCGCGCGCTCGGGCACGTGCCGCCGTACCACGTCACGAACGACCGGCTCACGCCCGCCGAGTCGAATGCGGAGTCGGCGTACGCCGCGCTTGCTCGGCAGCCGGCCGAGACCGTCGCGGTGACCGGCGCGCTGACCCAGCTCGCCTCCGCGGGGGAGAGCGGCAGCGGGGCGAGGACGAGGGCGAGAGCCAGCGCGGCGGAGACCAGCGCGCGCGGGCGAGGTGTGTGCTCCATACCCTGCAGGACGCCATCCCGGCCCGGGAGGTTGCAAGACCACAATGGGCTATATGTGCCTAGCCCGGCTTGCTCCAGACGATGGAGTAGCGCCACAGCCGGTGCCGCAGGTCGCGGGGAGCTCACTGCGGGCCAGCCCGACCACGACCAGCGTCCCGCCAGGCCGCAGCAGCGCGGCCATCGACTGCAGGGCGCGGACGGCGGGCATGTGGTGCAGCGCCGCCACCGACGCGACGAGGCCGAACGACGCCGGACGAAAAGGTGCGGTGAGCACGTCGCCGACGACGTAGCGGACGCCGCCGCCGGCGTATCGAGCGCGGGTGGCCGTGGGGGCGTCGCGGATCGTCATCGCGACGAGTCTGCCGGTGTCCTCAGCGTGCTTCGCTGGGCGAGGCGCGGGTGGCGCGGTCGCGGCTCAACTGACGGGGCCGCAGACCCGGTTTCGGCGCGATCGTGCCCGGAGATCCGCGGACAACGGTGCCGAAACCCGCCTGGCAGCCCGCCGTTCCCGCGCCGCTTCGCCGGGCGAGGCAGCGCCGCTGACCAAGGGTCAGCGACCCTGCTCCTGCTCCGACGCGGCTGGGAACACCTGCTCGGCGAGCCGGACGATGTGCGCGGCCACGGCGGCCGGGTCGACCAGCATGTGCAGGTGTCGCCCCGGCAGCACCGCCACCGGCCAGCCACGGGCCGCGGCGCGCGCCTGCTCCTCGGCGTACGTCGGTCCGAACGCCAGGTAGGCACCGGCGACGCGGTCCCAGCCGGCCGGTACGTCGACGGTGGCCTCCAGGTAGGCCAGCGGCAGCCGGCGCTGCTCGCTCTGGACGCGCCGGCGTACCGAGTCGTCGGGGAAGAGCGGCGCGACGTCGGCCTCGTCCCACCAGCTCGTCCACACCGGCAGCAGCCCGTCGCCGTCCGCCTTGTCGCGCACCCCGTCGACGAGCCGGGCCGGCGCGACGGGGACCGGCCCGATCCCGGCCGGGAGCACGGCGTCCACGAACACGACCCGCGTCGCGCCGGTCAGCGTCGTCAGGACAGGTGCGAACAGCCCCGCGTTGCTGTGCGCCACGAGGACGAGCTGTTGGTCGACCGGCAGCTGCCCGGCCAGCTCGGCGAGCACGTCGGCGGGGCCGGCCGGCGCGGCGGTGCCGAACCCCGGCGCGATGACGCGGTGACCGAGCCGGCGCAGCTCCGCGGCGACCGGCTCCCACACTGCGGGGCCGAGGAACGGGCTCGGCAGCAGCGCAAAGGTCATCGGCATCGAGGCGGACGCTACCGACTCCGCGCACCGAGCCGAAGGGGAACGGCCTGCGCCGCTCCCGCGTTGTGACGCGCGAGCGGGCGGGACGGCAGCGGCATACGGTGGTCGAGTGAGTCGATTCGGTACGGGACCTGGTGCGGTGCGCCGGTGGAGCGCCGTCCTGGCCGGCGTCACGGTGCTCGGCGCCACCCCCGCCGCGGTCGACCGGCTGCCGACGAGCAGCCCGCGGCTGCCACCGGCGCAGCTGCTCAGCGCGATCCGCGCGTCCGGCGCCGTCGGCCACACCGGGTACGCCGAGTCGCACGCCCGGATCTCGCTGCCGGACATCCCGCAGATCGGCCGGGTGGTCGAGCTGCTCGGCGGGACCAGCCGGCTGCGGGTGTGGTGGACAGCTCCGGACCGGTGGCGGGTCGACTCGCTGACCCCGATCGGCGAGTACGGCCTCTACCGCGACGGCACGACGACGACGACCTGGGACTCCTTCGAGCGCCGGGCGACCGAGGAGCTCGGCCAGTCGACGGTGCGTTTGGCGAGGTCCGGCGACCTGCTCCCCGGGGAGCTCGGACGCCGGCTGGCCGGCGCGGCGTCGCCGCAGGATCTGCACCCGCTCGAGTCGCGACGCGTCGCGGGCGTCGACGCCGCCGGCGTGCGGATCCTGCCGACCTCCGCGCGTACGACGGTGGGACAGGTCGACATCTGGGCGGACCCGGGCACCGGGCTGCCGCTGCGCGTCGAGGTCACCGAGCGCGGCTCGACCTCGCCGGTGATCAGCACCAGCTACCTGGACGTCGCGCTCGCGGCGCCGGATCCGGCGCAGGTCGCGTTCCGGCCCGGCGCGGACGTCTCGACCGACCGGATCACGGCACCCGACATCGCGGCGGCGATGGACCGCTTCTCGCCGTTCGTCCTGCCGGACGACATCGCCGGCGAGCGCCGGCGTACCGAGGTCGGCAGCGGCGCCGGCACGTACGGCGAGGGGTTCGCGGTGGTGGCCGTCCTGGTACTGCCGTCCGGGCGGACCTCCCGGATGGTCCGCCGGCTGGAGGGGCTGAGCGAACGGGTCGAGCGCCCGTACGGCGAGGTGATCGTCGTCCGCGGGCCGCTGCTCAACGGACTGGTCGTCGTACCGAACTCGTCGTCGTACTCGGGCTACGTGCTGTCCGGCGCCGTCCCGGTCGAGGAGCTGCACCGGATCGCGGACGACCTCGCGCCGCGCCAGCTGCAGGTCCGATGAGCGCGGTCATCAGGACCGACGGGCTCACCAAGCGCTACGGCCGCGTCGTCGCGGTCGACGGCATCGATCTCGACGTGCCGGAGGGCGACCGTTTCGGCTTCCTCGGTCCGAACGGGTCGGGCAAGACCACGACGGTCCGGATGCTGCTCGGCCTCGTCCACCCGACCGCCGGCCGGATCGAGATCCTCGGGCACCCGATGCCCAAGGCCGTCCGCGAGGCGCTTCCACACGTCGGCGCGATGGTCGAGGGGCCGGCGTTCGTGCCGCACCTGCCCGGCCGCGTCAACCTGTCACTGATCGACCAGGCCGGGCGCGGCGGGTCGCGGCGCACCCGCGCGCGGCGGATCGACGTCGTCCTCGGGCAGGTCGGTCTCGACGAGGTCGACAGCCGGGCGGTGAAGACCTACTCGCTCGGCATGAAGCAGCGGCTCGGCCTGGCCGCCGCCCTGCTCCGGAAGCCGCGGCTGCTGATCCTCGACGAGCCGACCAACGGCCTCGACCCGGCCGGCATCCGCGAGATCCGCGACCTGCTGATCGAGCTGAACGAGCAGGGGACGACGGTGTTCCTGTCCAGCCACCTGCTCGCGGAGGTGGAGCAGCTGTGCAGCCGGGCGGCCATCGTCCACCAGGGCCGGCTGGTCGCTCAGGAGCGGGTGGCCGACCTGCTCGTCCCGACCGGTCGGGTCCGGATCTCCACGCCGCACCCGTCGGTCGCCCAGCAGGTGGTCGGCGCCCTGAACGGGCCGACCATGCTCGACGCGGACGGCGGCCGGCTCGTCGTACACCTCGACGGCATGACGCCCGGCGAGCTCAACAACCGGCTGGTCACCGCCGGCGTGACCGTCGACGAGCTGGTCGTCGAGCGGCCCAACCTCGAGGACGTGTTCCTCGCGCTGACCGGCCGCCGGATCGACGAGGCCGAGCTGACCGCCGAGCTCGAGGTGGCGCGCGATGCTCACGGTTGAGCTGCGCAAGATGCTGCGGCGCCCGCGCACCTGGGTGACGCTGACGCTGCTCGCCGGGCTGCCCGTCATCGTCGCGATCTTCGTCAAGGTCACCGACGTGCTGCCGCGGCCGGGCACCGGACCGCCGCTGCTGTCGGCGATCCAGACGAACGGCCGGCTGCTGGCGCCGGCCGCCCTCGCGATGGTGATCCCGCTGCTGCTGCCGGTCTCCGTCGCGGTCGTCGCCGGCGACATGATCGCCGGCGAGGCGCAGCAGGGCACGCTGCGCTACCTGCTGGTCCGACCGGTCGGCCGCACCCGGCTGCTGTGGACCAAGCTCGTCGTGGTCGTGCTGTTCATCCTCATCGCCGTGGTCTTCGTCGCCGGCATCAACTACGTCGTCGGGCTGCAGCTGTTCGGGGTCAACCCCGTGCCCACGCTGTCCGGCCCCGAGCTGACGGGTCCGGAGGCGACCAGGCGGATCATCTACACCGTCCTGTACGTCGGGTGGTCCATGCTCGGCGTGGCTTCCGTCGCGCTCTTCCTCTCGACGATCACCGACTCGCCGCTCGCGGCGGCGCTCGGCGCGCTCGCCGTACTCGTGTCGTCGACGCTGCTGCTGACGATCGACGCCGCTGCTGCGGTGCAGCCGTACCTGCCGACGAGGTACTGGCTGGCGTTCGTCGACATGTTCCGCGAGCCGCCGCTGTGGCGAGACATCCAGCGCGGCGTGGCGCTGCAGGCGGTCTACATGGTGGTGCTGCTCGGCGCGTCCTGGGCCAACTTCCAGTCCAAGGACATCACCAGCTAGAGCTGCCAGGCGGCGAAGTCGGCCTCGGTCGTCGAGCGGGCGCGTCACGGGTCAACAGGCCGCAGTTGCCTGTCGGCCGTCGACCGCGGCGGTGGTGATGGCAACCGGCAGCTCGTCGCGGACGAGCCCGCCGTGCGAGACGCGGACGCCGGGGCAGAGCTGCTGCACCTGGACGTTGGTGGCCCCCTCGAGCGCGCCGGAGTCCGGCGGTGTCACCGTCTCGTCGTCCGAGGTCCACACCG
>DASQMY010000319.1:0-14797 GCA_035645255.1 Mycobacteriales bacterium | reverse complement strand
TACCCGCTCGGCCGCGCGCAGCTTCGCCGACGCCGCACGCGGGTTGGCGGCCACCTCGTCAGCCGACGGCTTCGCGGACCCGCGGACGAGGACCCGCAGCTCCGGCTCGCGGCCGCAGGCGCACACCGGCAGGTCCGGCGGGCAGACGCAGCCGGCCAGCCCGGGCGCGAGCGCCTGCTTGACCAGCCGGTCCTCGAGCGAGTGGTAGGCGAGGGTCACGATGCGCCCGCCCACGGCGAGCGCGTCGATGGCGGCCGGTAGCCCGCGGCGCAGCACGTCGAGCTCGGCATTGACCTCGATCCGCAGCGCCTGGAACGTCCGCTTGGCCGGGTGCCCGCCGTGCCGCCGGGTAGCGGCGGGGATGGCGGTCCGCACCAGCTCGGCCAGCGACGCACTCGAGGTGAACGGCGCCGTCTCCCTGGCGCGCACGATCGCGCCGGCGATCCGCCCGGCGAACCGCTCCTCGCCGTACTCGCGCAGGATGCGGGCCAGGTCGGCGGCCGGGTAGGTGTTGACGATGTCGGCCGCCGTCCGCCCGGTGGTCGGGTCCATCCGCATGTCGAGCGGCGCGTCGTGCGCGTAGGCGAACCCGCGCTCGACCTCGTCGAGCTGCAGGCTCGAGACGCCCAGGTCGAACAGCACGCCGTCGACCCGCTCGATCCCGAGCCGATCGAGCACGCCCGGGAGCTCGTCGTACACCGCGTGCACCAGCGTGACGCGGTCGGCGTACGGCGTCAGCCGGTCGCCCGAGCGGCGCAGCGCCTCCGGGTCGCGGTCCACACCGACGACGCGCCCGGTCGGTACGGCGCTCAGCAGCGCCGCGGTGTGCCCGCCCATGCCGAGGGTGGCGTCCACGACGACGCCGCCGCGCTCCAGCGGCGGGGTCAGCAACGCGACGATGCGCTCCAGCAGCACCGGTACGTGGGCCGGCTCGTCCATCGTCAGGACAGCACCCGGACGAGCAGCTGGGCGCCCACCGCGACGGCCGACGTCGTGCCGATGACGAGGCCGAGCAGCAGCGCTGACGAGCGCAGCTCGCCGGCGAGCGACGGCTCGGTCGCGACGGACTGCTCGCCGGCCGGCCTCACAACGGACGGTTCCATCTCGACCCCTGTCGTAGCGGTGGTGCCACCGGTCTCGCGGTCCGGCGGGTCGTGCAGCCGTGCGGCCAGGTCTTCTGCCCCGGGACCGGGGAAGGTGTCCCGGGGCGGAAGACCTCGCGGCACGGACAAGTCCGTGGCTCGGTCGTGGTGGTCACAGCACGCCGGGGAGCACCTCCTCCGCCATCTCGGCGTAGGTCTGCTCGCTGCCGGCCAGGTAGGTCTCCCAGGCGTTCTGGTCCCACACCTCGATCCTGGTGTGGACGCCGATGACGACGCAGTCGCGCGTCAGCCCGGCGTACTCGCGCAGCGGCTGCGGCACCGTGATCCGGCCCTGTTTGTCGGGTGCCTCGTCGCTCGCCGACGCGAACATCACCCGGGTGAAGTCGCGGGACGCCTTGCCCGTCACCGACGCCGACCGCATCTGCTCGGTGATCCGGTGCCACTCGGACATCGGCCAGCCGTAGAGGCAGTGCTCCTGTCCCTTCGTCAGCACCAGGCCCTCCGAGAGGTCGTCGCGGAACTTCGCCGGCAGGATCAGCCGGCCCTTCTCGTCCAGCCGCGGCTGGTGGGTGCCAAGCAGCATCTGGCCCCCACCTTCCGGGTCTGACCGGGGCGGCTCGCCGCCACCATGCCCTCCGTACCCCACTGCGCGCCACTGTACTCCACTTTGCTCCACCGTCAACGCGATCCGCGCCATTGCGGCCCCGTTCAGTGGCGGTTTCCGCAGATCAGCAACCCCTGACGCGGTGGAGGACATCCGGGCGCGCGCGCAGCAGCGGCGCAGCCGAGGCCCGTTGACGATCAGCTTGGGCGCGGATCGAACCGGCAGCGGGGTCCGAACGGCGCCCACCCTGATCGTTCGACCAGCTACGCGGCGCCGTTGCCAGTCGCTGCGGGTCGCTCTCGGCCAACCGCGCACCAAGACCGCCGTACGCCGGGCGGCGAGTCCGTGAGTCGGCGGCAGGTCCGCCGGGGTCCGGTTCCTGACTGGTCACGGCTTTCACGGTGGGGTGGGGCCGGTCTGCGCGTGGGTGGCGTACACGAAACCGTCACCAGTCGGAAGGGCGATCTGGTCGGGCGTGGGGCCCGTTGATCATGTCTGTGCGACTTCGTTGATCGAGTGAGCGTGCGGAAGACCGGCGATCGCACAGACATGATCGAGAAGAACCGGGCGCGGGCGGAGCCGCCCGTCCGCAGTCCGCGCCGAGGTGCGCGGCCCGCTCTTCGCGGCACACCTCGGCGACAGGCAACTGGCCGGAGAGCGGCGAAGCCCCAGGCGAGGCGCAGCGAGCCCAGCAAGCACAGCGCGGGAACGAAATGGCGCGAGAATGCGTCTATAGGAGGTCCGAGGCGGTCATGCCTCGTTCGCTGTCCCTATCCGCGTACAGGACCCACGAGTTTGCGCGCTCGGACGCCAGCGCCCGTCCGTCCGGTCTGCCAGACTCGGGGACCTATATCCATATGGCTTGGAGGACGGGTGGCCAACGGCATGACGGATCGGTCTATCGATGGCGAGGACGTCCTTTCCCTCGAACGGCTCGCGACCTCGTTCAAGCGCATCCACGACAACATCGAGCAGGTCATCGAGGGCAAGGGCGAGGAGATCCGCCTGGCGCTCGTCGTGCTGCTCGCCGAGGGCCACCTGCTGATCGAGGACGTGCCGGGGGTCGGCAAGACGATGCTCGCCAAGGCGCTGGCAAGGTCGATCGACTGCTCGGTCAAGCGCATCCAGTTCACCCCCGACCTGCTGCCGAGCGACGTCACCGGCGTGAGCATCTACAACCGGGAGCTGCGCGACTTCGAGTTCAAGCCTGGCGCCATCTTCGCCAACATCGTCGTGGGCGACGAGATCAACCGCGCCTCCCCCAAGACCCAGTCGGCGCTGCTCGAGTGCATGGAGGAGCGCCAGGTCACCGTCGACGGCGCGACCTACGAGCTCGGGTCGCCGTTCATGGTGATCGCGACGCAGAACCCGATCGAGATGGAAGGCACCTACCCGCTGCCCGAGGCGCAGCGCGACCGCTTCACCGCGCGGGTGTCCATGGGCTACCCGTCGCAGGCGGCCGAGCTCGACATGCTCGACAGCCACGGCTTCACGTCGCCGCTGGACACGCTGAACGCCGTCGCCGACGCCGCCGAGGTGGCCACGATGATCCAGGCGGTACGCCGGGTGCACGTCTCCGACGGCATCAAGCGCTACGTCGTGGACCTGATCACCGCGACCCGGCAGCACCCGGACCTGCGGCTCGGCGCGTCGCCGCGCGCCTCGCTGCAGCTGCTCCGTGCGGCGCGGGCGCTGGCCGCGACCGGTGACACCGAGTACGTCCTGCCCGACGACGTGCAGGCGCTCGCCGTACCCGTGCTGGCGCACCGGCTGCTGCCGACGCCGGAGGCGCAGATCGCCCGCCGCGAGCCCGAGACAGTGGTCAGCGACATCGTCGCGCGGCTGCCCGTGCCGGCTCCCGGGCGGTAGCCGTGCGCGAGGCGATGCGCGGACTCACACTGAGGGGGCGGTCGTTCCTCTCGGCCGGGTCCGCGTGCGTGCTCGCCGCGTTCATCGTCGCGCAGGAGGACGTGCTCCGGCTGGGCGTCTTCCTGCTCGGGCTGCCGATCGTCGCCGCGCTCTGGGTCACGCGCAGCCGGTACAAGCTCTCCCACACTCGGCACCTGGTGCCGCCGCGGGTCCCGGTGGGACACGTCGCCGAGGTGCACCTGCAGGTCAAGAACGTCTCGCGACTCCCCACCTCGGTGCTCATGGTCGAGGACCGGCTGAGCTACACGCTCGGCGGGCGGCCGCGGTTCATCCTCGACCGGCTGGAGCCGAACGGCGCGCGCGACGTCAGCTACCCGATCCGCTCCGACGTGCGCGGCCGTTACAAGCTCGGCCCGCTGTCCGTCCGCGTCGCTGACCCGTTCGGGCTGTGCGAGCTCACCCGCGCGTTCTCGACGGTGGACGAGCTGATCGTGACGCCTGTCGTGCATCCGCTGCCCGACATCGGACTCGGCGGCGAGTGGACCGGAGGTGGCGAGGCGCACTCCCGCGCGGTCTCGACCTCGGGTGAGGACGACGCGTCGACCCGCGAGTACCGGCACGGCGACGACCTGCGCAAGGTGCACTGGAAGTCGAGTGCGCGGACCGGGGAGCTGATGGTCCGGCGCGAGGAGCAGCCGTGGCAGAGCCGCTCCACGCTCATCCTCGACACCCGGGCCGGCGCCCACCTCGGTGACGGGCCGGGGTCGTCGTTCGAGTGGGCGGTGAGCGCGGCGGCCAGCATCGGCGTACACCTCGCGCAGGCCGGCTACACCATGCGCTTCCTCACCGACTCCGGCGTCGACCTGGCCACGCACAGCGCCGCTTCGACCGAGGCGCTGCTGCTCGAGGCGCTGGCCGTCGTCCAGCCGACACGCAACACGACGCTGCGCGGCGCAACCGGCCGGCTCAGCTCCAACGGCGAGGGACTCGTCGTCGCGGTCATCGGCCAGCTCTCCGCCGAGGAGGCGGCCGGGCTGGTCCGGGTGCCGCAGATGGCATCCGGCGCGGTCGCAGTCGTCCTCGACACCGCCTCGTGGACCAACCTCACGCCGCGGGTCCGCGAGGAGTCGACGCGGGCGCTGTCAGCCAACACCGCGCTGCTCCGCCGGTCCGGCTGGCGCGTCCTGCTGGCGCCGCACGGGACGGCGCTCGCCTCGATCTGGCCGCAGGCGTCCCGCCGCAGCGGCGCGTCCGCCCGCGCCGCCGGGGCGATGGCCGGCGCGCTGCGCCGGCCGCTCAGCGAGAACGGCAGCAGCAGACCGACGACGACGCCGAACGGCGCCCCGAGACGAGGAGCACGATGAGGCGTAGCACGACGAGCTGGGGGTTGATCGGGGCGTCCGCATTCGCGGTGCTGCTCGCGGCGGCGCCGCTGTCCCGCGACTTCAACTCGCTGGCCTACGTGCCGGAGCTGGTCTTCGTCATCATCGTGGCGTTCGGGTGCGGCTGGCTGTCGAGGCGGCTCGACGTGCCCACCGCGCTGGCCCCGGCCGTCGCGTTCATCGGGCTGGTCGAGGCGCTCACCCTGATGTACTTCCGCAAGGTCGCCTTCGCCGGGCTCCTCCCGACGCCCGCCGTGTTCGCCGAGGCCGGCAAGTCGGTGCGCGCCGCGTTCCACGACATCTACAGCCTCGCGTCGCCGATCGAGCCCAACCCGCAGATCGTCATGCTGACGGCAGCGGGCGTCTTCGCGGTCGCCGTCATGGTCGACATGATCGTCTTCCGCTCGCGGCACCCCGTCGCCGCCGGCCTGCCGCTGCTCGCGCTCTTCATCATCCCGGCGTCGCTGTCGCGCACCGGTGCGGGCTGGCTCAACTTCACGCTCGCCGCGGGCGGCTACCTCGGCCTGCTGACCGCGGAGGGGCGCGAGCGGGTACGGCGGTGGGGTCGCCGGCTCGACCCCGAGCGCGCCGGCCTGGGCCTCGGCGACAACGCGCCGATCGTGCGCGTGGCGCGGAGCATCGGCGTCACCGCGATCGGCCTGGCGCTCGTCATCCCCGGGCTGCTGCCCGGTCTCGGCCACGGCTGGCTGACCGGTCGCGGCAACTCGATCGGCACCGGCACCGGCACGGGCGACGGCGACGGGCGCGGCCTGGTCAACCCGATGGCCAGCCTGCAGACGTCGCTGCGCAGCAAAGAGGTCAACGAGATCATCCGCGTCTATACCGACTCGGACGCCGAGTACCTCCGGCAGGTCGCGCTCGACCAGTTCGACGGCACCACGTGGACGCCCGGTTACCCGCGCGACAAGGGCCAGCCGGACGCCAAGCAGGACATCCCGCTGCCGCCGGGCATGGCGAGCGGGACGAAGACGACGCCGTACAGCGGACGGATCGAGATCAGCGAGGAGAACGGCTCCGGTGCGTTCCTGCCGGTCCCCTACTCGCCCGTGAAGATCGACAACCTGAACGGCACCTGGCGCTACCACGAGCCGTCGCGGACGTTCTTCTCCCCCAGCAAGAACACCCGCGGCAGCAACTACACGGTGCAGGCGGTGGTGCCGACGCCGCAGGGCGCCTCCGTCAGCGAGAGCCGGGCCTACCCGACCGACGTCCGGGCGCAGGCGGTGCTGTCGCCGGCCGCTGCGGATCCGCTCGTCCGCCGTACCGCGCTGTCGGTCACCCGCGACGCCGACTCGCCGTGGGAGCAGGCGGTCGCGCTCGAGCGCTACTTCTCCCGCACCGGTGGGTTCGTCTACGACCTCAACGTGCCGCCCGGCTCCAGCCGCGACGCGATGCGGCGGTTCCTGACCAACAAGATCGGCTACTGCGAGCAGTACGCCGGCGCGATGGCAGCGATGGCCCGTTCGCTCGGCCTCCCGGCCCGCGTCGTCGTCGGCTACACCACCGGCTCGCGTAGGGACGGCTACTGGTCGATCACCAACCTCGACGCGCACGCCTGGCCGGAGATCTACTTCGTCGACGCCGGCTGGGTGCGCTTCGAACCCACGCCGCCCAGCGCCGGTGAGGGCGTCCGGCAGCCCGAGTACTCCGCCGAGACGGCAGCCGAGCCGACGGTCGAGCCGTCCGCCGACGTGAGCGCGGGCGCGGTGCCGACGCCGTTCAGCGACCCTCGGCTGCGCGACCCCGAAGCGGGCCGCGCCAACCCCGGCGAGGGTTTCGACCAGCCGGCCGACTCCGGGCCGTCCGCCTGGCTGTTCCTTGCGCTCCTCGGCGTCGTGATCGTGCCGGCCCTCCCGGCGGGGCTCCGCGGCGTACGTCGCAGGTGGCAGCGATCGCACGCCACTGGCGACGCGCAGCGGGCCCACGTCGCCTGGCGCCACCTCGAGGACGACGCGGCCGACCTCGGCTACAGCTGGCCCACGAGCAGCTCGCCGCGCAGCGCCGCGCGTGCGCTGGTCGAACGCGCCGAGCTCACCGGCTCGCCGGCGGATGCGGTCAAGCGGCTCGGCCGCGCCGAGGAGCTGGCGCGGTACTCCGCCGCGGCCGGGACCTCCGACGGCCTGTACGACGACGTCGCGGCGGTCCGGCGGGCGATGCTCGAGCGCGCTTCGCGGCGCGACCGGCTGATGGCGATGTTGCTGCCGGCGAGCGCGCGGCGACAGACGATGACCTCGCTCACCGACGCCTACGTCCGGGTGCGCCGGGCCAGCGACTCGCTGCGCGCCCGGGTGCGCGGCCGGCTGCCACGACCCGCTCGCACCTGAGCGGGCCGCCGATCTGGCTGCTCGACATCGACGGGGTAGTCAACGCTGTCATACAAGCCCGACCGGCGGCCCTGGGCGGACTGGCAGCACGGCCGCGCGTCGGCTGACGGCGTCAGCTGGCCGATCTGCTTCTCGGCGACCGTCGCCGCCGCGATCCGGCGACTGCACGCGAGTGGAGTGACGGAGGTGCGCTGGCTCTCGACGTGGGGCCGGCACGGGAACGACGAGCTGCGTCAGCTGCTCGGGTTGCCCGAACTCGCGGTGGCCGGCGAGCGTCCAGTCGAAGGCGCCGCGGTCCCCGCGGCCGAAGGACTCGACGCGCCCAGCCACGGCCGCGCGGTCGCCGACCGCAGTCGGTGGTGGAAGCTGGCTGCTGCCGCAGCGGTGGTCGCGGGGTGAGCCGCGCCGACCGGTCATCTGGACCGACGCCGCCACCGACGGTTGGGCTCACCCGGCGGCTGCTGGCGTGAGGTGGAGGAGTTCTGCGTCGATCCGGCGCGTGGCTCGCGCGGCGCCGTACCGGGAGTCCGTGCGGACTGAGCGCCCTTGTCGTCGCGCGGTGGAGCAGGGGCGGAGCGGCTACATGCCCCGCTCGTCGTTGCGGCGCTGCCAGCGCTCCTCGAGCCGGGCCCGCCAGCCACCCTCGTGGCTGATCCGCGGCCGGTCGAGCTGGACCTTGGTCGGCTCGCTGGACCGCCCGGTCAGCTTCAGCCAGGCCCGCGCCAGCAGCCAGGTCGCGATGACCATCACGACGAAACCGGCTCCGGCGACAGCCGGCTCCTGGATGAACAGGCCGGCCAGGAACGCGGCGAAGCCGACGAAGACGAGTACGGCCATCCGCTTGATGCGGCGGCGCAGGTGCGAGCGCAGGTCGGTGTGCCGAACCGCGGAGGCGAACTTCGGGTCCTCCGCGTAGAGGGCGCGCTCGATCTGGTCGAGCAGGCGCTGCTCGTGCTCAGACAGCGGCACTGCGCGCTCCTCCCGACGATGTGCTGGTGTGCAGGACTTGAGAATACGAGCGGCTCGGTCGACGCGAAAGGCGAGAGCCCGATATTTGCCCGTCTGCGCCGTCGAGATGACCTGATTGACTGTTACCCCGGGTGCTGGTGCGGTATGTCGGCAGGTTCGCGGCGTTCCTGAGCGGCGTGGTCGACGGCGTCGAGCAGCGCCGCCGGCTGCACCGCATGGGAGCCGAACCGGCGTACCGCGCGGTCCATCGCCTGCTCGGCGTCGCGCCAGCCGTGGGCCGGAGCGCCGAGGACCAGCTGCTCGGGCTGGGTGGCTGCGTCGGTGAGAGCCTCCATGCGGACGCCGACGAGCCGCAGCCGGGCCCGCTGCAGGCCGAGGGCGTCGAAAAGGCTGCGCGCGGTGAAGTAGATGGTCTGCCCGACGTCGGTCGGCGTGTGCAGCGTGCGCGACCGGGTGATCGTCGTGAAGTCGGAGAACCGCACCTTGATCGCAACGGTCCGGCCGACGAGGCCGCCGGCCCGCAGGCGCGCGGCGGTGCGGTCGGCGAGCCGGAGCAGCTCGCGGTGGATGACGGCGGGGTCGTCGACGTCGCGGGGGAACGTCTCCTCCGCGCCGATGCTCTTGTCGGGCTCATGGGGCACCACCGCTCGTTCGTCGCGACCCCAGGACAACGCGTGGAGGTGTGCGCCGAGTGCCGGACCGAGAGCGCGTTTCAAAGTGGCTGCCGGCGTCTGCGCGATGTCGCCCACGGTGTGCAGCCCGAGCCGGGTCAGGATCGCCTCGGTCTTCTCGCCCACCCCCCACAGCGCGGCGACCGGCAGCGGGTGCAGGAAGCCGACCACGCGGTCGCGCGGTACGACGAGCAGCCCGTCCGGCTTGCAGTGCGCGGACGCCAGCTTGGCGACGAACTTGGACGGCGCGACCCCGACCGAGCAGGTGAGCTGCTGCTCGTCCTCGACCCGCGCCCTGATCAGCTCGGCGATCTGCCGCGGCGGCCCGAGCCGGCGGACGGCGCCGGACACGTTGAGGAACGCTTCGTCCAGCGAGATCGGCTCGACGAGCGGGGTCACCGACCGGAACACCGCCATGACACCGGCTGACGCCTCCTGGTAGGCGGCGAAGTCCGGCGCTACGACAATCCCGGCGGGACACAGCCGGCGGGCGCGGAGCATCGGCATCGCACTGTGCACGCCGTAGCGCCTGGCTTCGTAGGTCGCGCTGGTCACGACGCCGCGCGACCCGCCGCCGCCGACGATGACCGGCTTCCCGCGCAGCTCCGGCCGCCGGCGGATCTCGACGGCGGCGAAGAAGGCGTCCATGTCGACGTGCAGGATCTCGCAGCCGGCGTCGTCGCCCGGCGGCCCGGCGGGCGGCCCGGCCGGCTGCACGCGGCCGCGGCTCATGCGGCGGGCGGGCGGGTCGGCTCGAGCGTCGGCACGAGGGTGGGCACGTCGGTCATCATCCCTCGCGGCACCGACACGGCGGGACCGGATGCCGGCGGATCAGCCGGTGCGCGCGGCGAGCAGGTGCAGCTGCGTCGCGATGTCGCGGTACGGCGCCCGCTCGGCAGCCGCGATCTCCAGTCGCACCAGCGCCTCGAACGCCGCCGGGTCGGTGTCGAGCAGCGCCCCGGACACCAGGTCGGTGAAGACCCGGATGCCGTGCACCTCCTGGACGTCGAGCCCGGCCGAGGTGAGCAGGCCACGCAGCTCGTCGAGACCGAACCGGCGCTGCACCGGGTCGGCCGCGCCCCACCGGCCGTCGGGGTCACCGAGCGCCGCCGCTGCGTCGTCGAAGTGGCCACCGAGGATGCGCGAGAAGACAGCCGCCGTGCGGTTGGTCGCCAGGACACTCGCCAGCCCACCGGGTCGCAGCGCGGCGGCGACCCGCTCGAGGCCGGCGGCCGGGTCGTCGACGACCTCGAGGACGCTGTGGCACAGCACCACGTCGACGCTGCCGGCCGGTGCGACGTCGAGCAGCGTGTCGAGGTCGCCCTGGACACCGGTGACCGACTCCGCGACGCCGTCCTCCGCGGCGCGCCGCTCCAGCGACGCCAGCGAGTCGGGGGACGGGTCGACCACGGTGACCCGGTGTCCGAGCCGGGCGAGCGGGACGGCGAAGCCTCCGGTGCCGCCGCCGGCGTCGAGGATCTGCAGCGGGTTCTCCGGCAGCCGGGCGAGCGCGGCGGTGAGCACCTCCCACACGACCGCGGCGCGGACACGACCCCAGTGGGTGAGGTAGGGGCGGGCGGCCACGGGTGGGGTGCTCCTCGGCGTCGCGGCGGGCTGGGCTGCCCCGAGCCTAGTGGTCGAGTGGCTGCCGGCCCGGTGCGGTCCGCGGCCGGCGCGGTGCGCGTGTGGACCCGGCTCACCCGCCCGCGCTCCCCGAGCTCGAGTGCCACAGCCGCCGCGGCGCGTCCTTCACCGAGCTGCCCGCCGGCTTGATGTCCGCCCACGGCGAGCGCTCGAACCCGCTGGTGAACGTGGTCGGCGGCGCGACCATCACCGGTCGGGTCGACCGGCTCTCGGCCGCTCCCTGCACCGCCTCCTCGGTGAACTCCGGACGCACCGCCATCACCTCCCGCACTCCGTCCGGGCCGCCGACCTCCCACGCCGTCCGCAGGGCCCGCAGCTCCCAGCACGCGTCGGCGTTGAGCGAGATGCCGCGCGGTCCGGTACGGCGGACGGTTCCGCGGACGACGAGCAGCCAGGAGTGGAACAGCGTCGCGGCGTAGCCGAGCTGCGCGTCCTCGAAGAACGTCGCGTCGATCGGACCGGTCGCGTCGTCGAGCGTGATGAAGATGACCCGTCGCCCCGACCTGATCGGCGGTGTCTGCGTCGCGACCTTGACACCGGCGACGAGGACCTGCTGCCGGCTGCGGCAGCGCAGCAGGTCGCGCGCCCGGGTGACGCCGAGCGCAGTCAGCAGGTCGTCGTGGAAGCTGAGCACGTGGGTGCTCGCATCCAGCCCGAGCACCTCGAGCTCGGCCCGCACCCGCTCCCCCGGCGTCATCTCCGGCAACCCGGTCGGCGCCGTGTCGCTCGGGTCGTCGCCGAGGTCGAGCGCCAGCTGCACGTCGACCGGCCCGGTCTCGGCCGCCGCCTGCGACTGGCGGGCGGCGGCGTCGCGCACCGACAGCCGCGGCGACCCGAGCGGCCCGGCGAACACCCCGCCGTGCGCCATCCCCGGCAGACCGGACCCCGGCAGCACCGTCTCGCCCTCGATCACCCGCGATCCGGCGCCGCCCGGCGCCGCGCCGGTCGCGCGCCGGCCGCTTCGCGGCGCGGTGGCCCGCGCCGCCTTCGCCGTCGCCCGTGACCAGGTGTCGAGCTCGACCACCTGCAGCAGCAGGTCGCGGCGGGTGACCCGGCCGCGCCGGCGTACCGGCGTCGTGCTGCCGATGCCGTAGATCGAGTCGAACGCGCCAGCGACGACCAGCCGCTCGGCGATCGGCCGGGACACCCGCGCCCGGTGCCAGAAGTCGGCGAGCGAGCGGTAGGGACGACCGGCGACGATCCGGGCGATCTCGGCCGCGGAGATCCCCTTGACGTCGGCCAACCCGATCCGGATGCCGTAGGCGCGGGCGTCCGGCGCCAGCTCGGGCGCCGGGCGCGGCGGCTGGTCGAGGATGCCCGGCGGCGGCTCGTCGAGCACGCCGACCCGCTCGACGGTGTAGGCCTCGTCGGAGGAGTTGACGTCGAGGCCGAGGATCGCGATGCCGAACTGACGGGCGTCGTCGAGGATCAGCCGCTTGGGGTACATGCCCGGGTCGTGGGTCAGCACGCCGGCGAGGAACGCCGCGGTGTGGTGGGCCTTGAGCCAGGCCGACTGGTAGGTCGGCAGCGCGAACGCCGCGGCGTGCGCCTTGCAGAAGCCGAACGACCCGAACGACTTGAGGATCTGCCACATCCGCTCGGTCGTCTCGCTGTCGTAGCCGCGGCCGAGCGCGGTGCCGCAGAACCACACCCGCACCTCGTCGATCAGGTCGGGCTCGCCGAGCGCCCGGCGTACCTCGTCGGCCTCCGCCAGGGTGCAGCCGGTCGCGATCGCGACGATCCGCAGCACCTGCTCGTGGAAGACGACGACGCCGCAGGTCTCCTCCAGCGCCGGCTTGAAGCTCGGGTGCGGATAGGCCGGCGGGTCCCAGCCCTGCCTGGCACGCAGGAACGGCGTGACCATGTCGGACTTCACCGGCCCCGGCCGGAACAGCGAGATGTCGATGATCAGGTCGTCGAACGTCTCCGGCGCGAACTTGCCGATCAGCTCGCGCTGGCCAGGCGACTCGATCTGGAAGCAGCCCAGCGTGCGGGTCGACTGGATCAGCGCGAACGCCGCCGGGTCGTCGCGCGGGATCGCGTCGACGTCGATCCGCACCCGGTCGACCCGCTCGACCTCGCGCATCGCGTGGGCCATCGCCGACTGCAGCCGGATGCCGAGCACGTCGAGCTTGAGCAGCCCGAGGTCCTCGACGTCGTCCTTGTTGAACTGGCTCATCGGGAAGCCGAGGTAGCTCGCCTCGACCGGCGTGCGGTCGAGCAGCGTCGGGTCGGACAGCAGTACGCCGGACGGGTGCAGCGCGACGTGCCGCGGCAGCCCGTCGAGCCGCTCGACCAGCCGGAAGAGCAGCTGCAGCTGCGGCGCGTCGAGCCCGCTCGCCCGCAGCTCCGGCAGGTCGGCCATCGCGGTGCGGACCTGGCTGGCCCTGATGTGCGGGAACGCCTTGGCGATCGAGTCGATCTCCGGCGGCGGCAGCCCGAGCGCCGCGCCGACGTCGCGGATCGCGTGCCGAGCCCGGTAGGTGTCGAGCATGCAGACGCAGACGCACCGCTCGCCGCCGTACTCGTCGAGGATCGCCTCGTAGACCTCGGTGCGGCGGGCGGACTCGACGTCGACGTCGATGTCGGGCAGCGCCTGCCGCAGCGGCGAGAGGAACCGCTCCATCAGCAGCCGGTAGCGGATCGGGTCGACGTCGGAGATGCCGAGCAGGTAGTTGACCAGGCTGCCGGCGCCGGAGCCGCGGGCGGCGCACCGGATGCCCATCCCCTTGATGATCCCGACGACGTCGGCGACGGTGAGGAAGTAGGTCGGGTAGCCGAGCGTCTCGATGACCCGCAACTCGTCGTCGAGCCGGTCGTCGACCTCGCGGCTCGGCGTGACGCCGCGGCGGCCGATGCCGGCGACGCACCGCTCGCGCAGGTAGCCGGCCGGCTCGCGCCCCACCGGCACGCCCAGCTCGGGGAAGTGCAGCTGGCCGATGCCGAGGTCGACGGTGCAGCGCTCGGCGACCGTCCGGGTGCGGGCGAGCAGCTCCCGGCGGCCGGACGCGCCGGTGCCGGTGGCGCCGGCCAGCTCGTCGGCGAGCAGCGCCATCTCCTTGCCCGACTTGAGGTAGCCCTCCGCGTTGGTCCGGTCGACGTGCCGCGAGTCGAGCACGACGAGGCGCCGCGCCGCGTCGAGGACGTCGGCCGTCGGCGCGTCCGATCGGTCGGCGTAGCGGACCGCGTTGGTCAGGACCGCCGGCATCCCGGTCTCGTCGGCGAAACTGAGCAGCCGGGCGGCGCGCGCCGCGTCGGTCGGCCCGCGGTGGTGGACCACCTCGACGAGCAGGTCCTCCCTGGGGAACACCCCCTGCCACCGTCGTAGCAGCGCCTGCGCGGCCGGCGGTCGCCGAGCCGCTACCGCCCGGCCCACGTCGGAGTCGGGGCCGAGCAGCGCGATCAGGTGGCCGGCGTGCTGCGCGATCTGCTCGAACGTCGCGATCGGGGTGCCGCGCTCACCGGACAGGTGGACCGCGCTGACCAGCCGGCACAGCGCCGCCCAGCCGGCGGCGTCCTGCGCCAGCAGCGTGATCCGCGGGTGGGCGTCGTCGACCCACGCCCCGCCGCGGGCCGGCGTACGCCGCTCGCCGGACCGCCCGGCCGCCGCCCGCGCCCGCTGCTCGGCGTCCAGCGACTGCGCGCGCACCGCGAGGTCGACCCCGAAGATCGCCCGGATCCCGGCCGACGCGCACGCCTTGGCGAACTTCACCGCGCCGTAGGCGCCGTCGCGGTCGGTCAGCGCCAGCGCGTCCATCCCGTGGTCGACGGCGCGGGTGACCAGCACATCGGGCAGCGAGGCGCCGTAGCGCAGCGAGTAGCCGGAGGCGACGTGCAGATGGACGTAGGGGTCGGTCACCATCGGAGGTCGGCTCCGCCCGCCATCGCCACATCGCCGGCCCGCGTCACGAGCTGCGTACGGCGGACAGCGCCGGCTGCCGCGGTACACCGAGCTTGGTCTCGACGACGGCCAGGAAGGTGGCCGCGTCACGGAGCAGGTCGTCGGCCTCGCGGGTGGTGACCGACCCCGGGAGGCCGGCCTCGGCCAGCGCGCGCTTGCGGGCGCCGGCCGCGAAGAACTCGGCCCACTCCCCCAGCTCCGGGGCGACCTGGACCAGCAGAGTCCACGCGCTCAGCGGCCGGGACCGCCGGCCGGTCGTGGCCGGGCGGGCCCGGGCGGCCAGCACTGCGGCAGCGGACCGCAGCGCGG
>DASQMY010000318.1:0-3075 GCA_035645255.1 Mycobacteriales bacterium | reverse complement strand
GATGTGCTGGGCAACATATTCGGGGGTGGCGGAGCCGGCGGCATGCGCGGTCGCGGCGGTGCCGCGCGGCAGGCCCGCCGCGGCGCCGACGTGGAGACCGAGGTGTCGCTCGACTTCGCCGAGTCGGTGCGCGGGGTCACCGTCCCGCTGCGGCTGTCCAGCCCGCACACCTGCCCGACCTGCGGCGGTTCCTGCGCCGCGCCCGGCACGGCGCCGCGCACGTGCTCCACCTGCAACGGAGTCGGGCTGACGACCCGCAACGCGGGCGGCTTCGCGATGTCCGAGCCGTGCCGGGACTGCCGCGGCACCGGCTCGGTGGTCGACACGCCCTGCCCCGACTGCCGGGGCAGTGGCGAGACGGCGCAGGAGCGCACGCTCACGGTGCGCATCCCGCCGGGTGTCGAGGACGGGCAGCGCATCCGGATCAAGGGCAAGGGCGCACCGGGTGACCGCGGCGGCCCGCCGGGCGACCTGTTCGTGGTCGTCCATGTCGCGCCGCACCGGCACTTCGGGCGCAAGGGCAACCACCTCACCGTGACGGTGCCGGTCACCTACCCGGAGGCCGCACTCGGTGCCGACATCGCGGTGCCGACGCTCGCCGGGCCGGTGACGCTCCGGGTGCCGGCCGGCACCTCGTCGGGGCGGACGTTCCGGGTCAAGGGCCGCGGTGTCGTCAACGGCGCGAAGGCCGGCGACCTGCTCGCGACCGTCGAGGTCGCCGTACCCCAGGTCGTGTCGGCCAAGGCACGCGAGGCGCTGCAGGCGCTGGCCGCCGAGACGCCCGACCCGCGGGCGGGGATGGCCGAGGAGGTGGCTCGGTGAGCGAGCCGCTCGACCCTGCGGCGCTGCCCGACCTCGACGGCCGCCCGGTCTACGTCATCTCCATCGCCGCCGAGCTGGCCGGCATGCACCCCCAGACGCTGCGCGCCTACGACCGCCAGGGGCTGGTCACGCCGGGCCGGGCGACCGGCCGCGGCCGCCGCTACAGCGAGCGCGACGTCGCGCTGCTCCGCGAGGTGCAGCGGCTCTCGCAGGACGAGGGTGTCAACCTAGCCGGCGTGAAGCGCATCCTCGAGCTCGAGACGCAGCTGCTCGCGCTGCAGTCCCGGATCAAGGAGCTGCAGGCCGACGTCGCCCGAGCCGAGCAGGCGGCCGAGCGGCGCGCGGCCGAGGTGCACCGCTCCTACCGGCGCGACCTCGTGCCGGTGAAGCGGCCGGTCGTCGTCTGGCGTCCCGACGCGCGCCGCGACGCCGTACCGCCGCAGCCAACCGAACGATGACCACCAGCTATACGGAGACAACGCATGGATGCAGACCGCCTGACCACCAAGAGCCAGGAGGCGTTCAGCACGGCCGTCCGCCGGGCGGCCGCCGACGGCTCGCCACAGGTCGAGCCGGTGCATCTCCTGCTGGCGCTGCTCGAGCAGCCGGAGGGGATCGCTGGCCCGATCCTCACCGCGGCGGGTGCCGACCCCCAGCTCGTCCGGTCACGCGCGGACGAGCTGCTCGCCCGCAAGCCCAAGGCGTACGGCGCGACGACGGCCGCCCCCGGACTGTCGCGTGACGTCGCCCGCCTGATCGAGACCGCGTCGCAGCGGGCCGAGCGGCTGCACGACGACTACGTGTCGACCGAGCACCTGCTGCTCGGCCTCGCGGCCGACGGCGGCGACGTGGCCGCGCTGCTGCGCGACGTCGGCGCGACCGAGGACGCGCTGATGAAGGCGGTCGCGCAGGTGCGCGGCAGCCAGCGGGTGACGTCGCAGGACCCCGAGTCGACCTACCAGGCGCTGGAGAAGTACGGCCGTGACCTGACGCAGGACGCCCGCGCGGGCAAGCTCGACCCGGTCATCGGGCGCGACGCGGAGATCCGCCGGGTCGTGCAGGTGCTGTCCCGGCGTACCAAGAACAACCCGGTGCTGATCGGCGAGCCGGGCGTCGGAAAGACCGCGATCGTCGAGGGGCTCGCACTGCGGATGGTCGCCGGCGACGTGCCCGAGTCGCTCAAGAACAAACGGCTGATCGCGCTCGACCTGAGCTCGATGGTCGCCGGCGCGAAGTACCGCGGCGAGTTCGAGGAGCGGCTCAAGGCCGTGCTCAAGGAGATCCAGGACTCCGACGGCGAGATCGTCACGTTCATCGACGAGCTGCACACGGTCGTCGGCGCCGGCGCGGCCGAGGGCGCGATGGACGCCGGCAACATGCTCAAGCCGTTGCTCGCCCGCGGCGAGCTGCGCATGGTCGGCGCCACCACGCTCGACGAGTACCGCAAGCATGTCGAGAAGGACCCGGCTCTCGAACGGCGGTTCCAGCCGGTCGTGGTCGGGGAGCCGAGCGTCGAGGACACGATCGGCATCCTGCGCGGCCTCAAGGAGCGCTACGAGGTGCATCACGGCGTGCGGATCACCGACTCGGCGCTGGTCGCCGCGGCGACGCTGTCCGACCGCTACCTGACCGGCCGGTTCATGCCGGACAAGGCGATCGACCTGATCGACGAGGCGTCGTCCCGGCTGCGCATGGAGATCGACTCGCGGCCGACGGAGGTCGACGAGGTCGAGCGGGTCGTCCGCCGGCTCGAGATCGAGCGCGCGGCGCTGTCTAAGGAGACCGACGAGGCGTCCGGCGAGCGGCTGCAGCGGCTCGAGCGCGAGCTGGCCGAGCGCCGCGAGGAGCTCTCCGGGCTCACTGCGCGCTGGCAGCGGGAGAAGGACGTGATCGGCGAGCAGCGCGACATCAAGGAGCGGCTGGAGCAGGCCCGCGGCGAGTACGACCGCGCCGAGCGGGACGGCCAGCTCGAGCGCGCGGCGGAGCTGCGCTTCGGCGTGCTGCCGGCGCTGGAGAAGGAGCTCGCCGCAGCGCACGAGCGGCTGGCGACCTCGCACACCGAGGGCGCGATGCTCAAGGAGGAGGTCGGCGCCGACGACGTCGCGGACGTCGTCGGGGCGTGGACCGGCATCCCGGTCTCCCGGCTGCTGGAGGGCGAGACCGCCAAGCTGCTCCGCATGGAGGACGAGCTCGCCCGCCGGGTCGTCGGCCAGCACGACGCCGTGCGGGCGGTGAGCGACGCCGTACGCCGGG
>DASQMY010000317.1:0-6719 GCA_035645255.1 Mycobacteriales bacterium | reverse complement strand
CTCCTTCGACGGTACGACGGGCAGCAGCGCCCGCTCGGCCAGCGCGCCGTGACCGATCTCGCGGCGCTTGGGCCCGCGCATGAAGCCGGTCTCGCCGGTGGAGAACGGCGGGAAGTTGTAGTGGTGCATGTAGCGCTTGCGGGTCTCCGGGTTGAGCGTGTCGACCATCTGCTCCATGCGCGTCATGTTCAGCGTCGTGACGTTGAGGATCTGCGTCTCGCCGCGCTCGAACAGCGCCGACCCGTGGACACGCGGCAGCACGTCGATGTCACAGGCGAGCGGCCGGATGTCCTCGAGACCGCGGCCGTCGATGCGGACCTTCTCGCTGGTGATCCGCTGGCGGACGAGCTTCTTGGTCAGCGAGCGGAACGCTGCACTGACCTCCTTCTCGCGGCCCTCGAAGTCGCCGGCCAGCTTCTCCTGCGCGAGCGACTTGATCCGGTCGATCTCGGTCTCGCGGGTCTGCTTGTCGGCAACCGTCAGCGCCGAGGCGAGCTCGCTCTGCACGGCCGAGGACACCGCCTCGAACGCGTCGCTCTCGTAGTCGACGAACAGCGGGTAGTCGGCGGCCGGCTTGGCGGCCTTGCCGGCCAGCTCGAGCTGCGCCTCGCAGACGGCCTTGATCGCCGCCTTGGCGGCCTCGAGGCCACTGGCCACGACGTCCTCGGTCGGCATCGGCGCGCCGCCCTCGATCAGGGTGATCGTCGCGGTGGTGGCCTCCGCCTCGACCATCATGATCGCGACATCGCCGTCCTCGAGCACGCGGCCGGCGACGACCATGTCGAACGTCGCGCGGTCGGACTCCTCCCACGTCGGGAAGGAGATCCACTCGCCGTCGACGTGGCTGACCCGGGTGGCGCCGACCGGGCCGCTGAAGGGCAGGCCGGCGAGCAGCGTCGAGGCGCTCGCGGCGTTGATCGCCACGACGTCGTACGGGTGCTCGGGATCGAGCGCGAGCACGGTGGCGACGATGTGGATCTCGTTGCGCATGCCGCCGGGGAACGACGGGCGCAGCGGCCGGTCGATCAGACGGCAGGTGAGCGTGGCGTCCTCGCTGGCCCGGCCCTCGCGGCGGAAGAACCCGCCGGGGATCTTGCCGGCGGCGTACATCCGCTCCTCGACGTCGACCGTGAGCGGGAAGAAGTCGAGCTGCTCCTTCGGGCGCTTCGCGGCGGTCGTGGCGGACAGGACGGTGGTGTCACCGAGCTTGACGAGCGCCGAGCCGCCCGCCTGCTGGGCGAGCCGGCCGGTCTCGAACGTCAGCGTGCGGCCGCCGACCGTGGCGGTCGCGGTGTGGATCTCGTGCGTCTTCCTGCTTGCCCCCATGGGGCCTCCTCGTTGATGCAAGGAGCAGGCGCTGCGGTGAGCGGGGCCCGGTCTTCAGTGGAAGCGCCCGGAGCGGCTCGAGAGCCACCACCGAGGACCGGTCCTCGTGCGCCTCACCGGCGTCGCGCCGTCTCCGGCGTGCGCCCCGCCGATCGGCGGGAGGCGTTCGTGCGTGCCATCGCGAAAAACCTACGCGAGAGCGGAAGCGGGGAGCGACCCGGCGGGTCGCTCCCCTGACGTGCCTAGCGGCGCAGGCCGAGCCGCTCGATGAGCGACCGGTAGCGCGTGATGTCGGTCTTGGCGAGGTACTGCAGCAGCCGGCGGCGGCGGCCGACGAGCAGGAGCAGCCCGCGCCGACTGTGGTGGTCGTGCTTGTGCATCTTGAGGTGCTCGGTCAGGTCCTGGATGCGCTTGGTCAGCATCGCGACCTGGACCTCGGGAGAGCCGGTGTCGTTCTCGACCGTGGCGTAGTCGGTCATGATCTGCTTCTTGACGTCCTGGGCGAGCGGCACTGGCAGGAGCTCCTCGGTTCGGCGCTGCGCCCGGGGTCTCACACACGCGGGCAGACAACAGCGCGCCGGCAGGCAGCCGGCAGGCACCTAGGTTAGCACCGGCCGCTCCCGCGCCCGAACCGCCTACCCGCTACCCGGCCGGGTCGGCAGGAAGTTGATCTGTGGCAGCACGATCTTGGGCCACGCTCAGATCTAGATCGACTCGACCACAGATCTCCAAGCTGCCCGCCAGCATCGCCATGGCCGCCCAAGAGTAGTGACCATCAGACCGGGCGGACGACGACCAGCTTGTCCGCGGCGGACGCCGCGCCCCACACCTCGCCGGGCCGGCCGAGCAGCTGCCGGATGTTGGCCGGCCGGCTCGGCATCGGCACGACGGTGAACTGCTCGGTCGCCGGGTCGAAGCGCACGATCGCGTTGCCGCCGAAGTCGGTGACCCACACGATGTCGCGGTCGTCGACGTAGACGGCGTACGCCTGCGGGTCGTCGCCCGGCAGCCGCCACTGCCGCCAGGTCCGGGCGGCCGGGTCGTAGCTGCTGAGCTGACCGGAGTTCCACTCGCTGACCCAGATCCTCCCCTTGGAGTCGGACCAGGCGCGGCGGGCACCCTGCTCCTTCGTGGGCGGCTCGATCGGCGTCGCCGTCCGCGCCGACCTGTCGATGCGCGCGATGTGGCTGCCGGCCAGCGACGCGTAGTAGACCTCGCCGCCCGGCGTGGCGGTGATGCCGTACGGTCCGCGTCCCTCCGGCGCCTGGTACGCCTCGACCACCCCGCCGGCGGGGTCGAGCCGGCCGAAGAAGCCCGCCTGGCCGGTGAACCACAGGACACCGTCGGCGTCGAACGTCGCCGTGTTGAGGTTGGCATCGGCCGCGGTGCCCGGCAACGGATAGCTGGTCACCCGTTCGGTCTGCGGGTCGACCCGGACGATCGCGTTGAGCCCGCTGTCGGTGATCCACGGGGCGCCGTCCGGCCCGACGATCACGCCGTGCGGCCGCGAGCCTGCGCCGAGCGGGATGTGCTTCGTCCCGCCGGTCCTGGGGTCGAGCCGGCCGAGCTCGCCGGAGCCCTGCGCGGTGTACCAGACGACGCCGTCCTTGCCCGCCGCCGGCGCGACGTCGTGTGGGTGCGAGCCGTCCGGCACGTCGTACTCCCGCACCGTCACTGGCGGGCCCGACGCTGTCGCGACGGCTGCTGGCGGCGTGCCCGCCCGGTCCGCGGGCCCGTCGTCGCGGCTGCACGCACCGAGCGCGGTGACGATCACGGAGACGGTCACGACCGACAGTGCCCTGCGCATGGATCGATGCTGCCACGCGCAGCGCATGCCTACGAGGCGACGGCGGTCGCGAACAGGTAGTCGAGGTAGCGCAGCAGCTGTTCGGGCGCGAACGGCTTGGCGAGGAAGTAGTCGACGCCTTCACTCCACGCCCGCCAGGCGTGGCCGTCGTCGGCCGCCGCGCTGACCATGACCACCGGGATGTCCGAGTCGACCGGTCGCGACCGCAGCTGGGCCAGGACGTCGTGGCCGTCGATGCCCGGCATCATCACATCCAGGACGATGCAGTCGGGGCGGGCCGACTCGACGCTCTCCAGAGCCGCGACGCCGTCGGCCACGGCGTGGACCGCGTACCCCTCGACCACGAGCATCGCGACCAGAAGCTGGCGGATGCTGGCGTCGTCGTCGACGACGAGGATGTTGACTGGCTGCGACACGGTCGGGCCTCCGCTTGGCTGCGCGGCAGGTGATCTGCCGATGCCACGTATGTCGGCGCGACAGACCCCGTGCTGCGTCAACCGTTCGGGTGAGCCTGCGCGACGACATCGCGGGTGCGCTGCACGTCCACGTGCATCTGGGCGACCAGGGCGTCGACGCCGTCGAACCGCAGCGTGTCGCGCAGGCGGGCGGTGAAGTCGAGCCCGACATGGTCGCCGTACAGGTCGCCATCGAAGTCGAGGACGAACGCCTCGACCCGACGCTCCCGGCCGGCGAACGTCGGGTTGGTGCCGATCGAGATGGCGGCGGCGTGCGCCTGGCCGCGGACCACGAGCCGGCCGGCGTAGACGCCGTCGGCCGGTACGGCGGCGTGTGGCGGCGTCTCGAGGTTGGCGGTCGGGAAGCCGATCTCCCGCCCGCGGGCGTCGCCGCGCACGACGACCCCCTCGAGCCGGTGCTCCCGGCCGAGCGCCCGCGCAGCCGTCGCCACGTCGCCCGCGTCGACGCACGAGCGGACGTAGGTCGACGAGATGGTCGTGCCGTGGTCGGTGAGCAGCGCGACGCCCTCCGCCGCGAAGCCGAACTGCGCGCCCAGCCCGCGCAGCACCTCGACATCGCCGGCGGCCTTGTGGCCGAAACGGAAGTTGTCGCCGACGACGACGGCGACGCTGTGCAGCCGCTCCACCAGCACCGCGTGCACGAAGTCCTTGGGGGTCATCCGCGAGAACTCCTGCGTGAACGGCAGGACGCACGTCACGTCGGCGCCGAGCGCCTCGACGAGCTCCGCCTTGTAGCGCGGCCCGGTCAGGACCGCCGGGTGGGTGCCCGGCCTGACGACCTCCGACGGGTGCGGGTCGAAGGTGATGACCACGCTCGGTACGGCGAGCTCGCGCGCCCGCTCGACGGCCCGGCTGATGATCTGCTGATGACCGCGATGGACGCCGTCGAAGACGCCGATGGTCGCGACACACCGGCCCCAGCCGGACGGCACCGTGTCGAGCCCGCGCCAGCGCTGCACCTGCCCACCCTCCCGAGGTCGTCCGGCACGAACCTACGCGAACACGCAGAGCGGCACTGCCCGGCCGTCCCGGTCCTCGACCAGGGCCAGCACCTCGCCGTCCGGACCGAAGACGCCGACCGGCCCGGCGCCGAGCCCGGCCGCCGGCAGCCGGCCGCCGTGGCCGACCCGGACGGCCGTCTCGGCGTCCACGTCGAGGCGCGGGAACGCCGCAGCGACCGAGGCCGCGAGCGGCATCGATGCGGTCGCGAGCGCGCCGGCTTCGGACAGCGCCGCCAGCTCGTCGAGGTCGTGCGCCTGCTCGACCCGGTAGCCGCCGACCCTGGTCCGCCGCAGGGCGGTGAGGTGGCCGCCGACGCCGAGCGCGGCGCCGAGGTCGCGCGCCAGCGAGCGGATGTAGGTGCCGCTGGACACGCTCGCGGCGACGTCGACGTCGACCAGCCGCCCCGACCGGCGTACGCCGAGCAGGTCCAGCGCGTGGACGGTCACCGGGCGGGCGGCGAGCTGCACGTCCTCGCCGCGGCGGGCGCGGGTGTAGGCCCGCACGCCGTCGACCTTGATCGCGCTCACCGCGGGCGGCACCTGCGAGATCTGGCCGGTGAGCTCGCGCAGCCCGGCGGCCAGCGCGTCGTCGGTGACCGCGGACGCGTCCCCGTCGGTGAGCGGCTCCCCCTCTGCGTCGTCGGTGGACGTCGTCCGGCCGAGCCGGAACGTGCCCAGGTAGTCCTTGTCGTGCAGCGTCAGGTGGCCCAGCAGCCGGGTCGCCTTCTCGACGCCGATGACGAGCAGCCCGGTCGCCATCGGGTCGAGCGTCCCGGCGTGGCCGACCCGGCGGGTACCGGCCAGCCGACGCACCCGCGCGACGACGTCGTGACTGGTCAGCCCGGCGGGCTTGTTGACGAGCAGCAGGCCGCCGGTGGATGGCAGCTGGGGTGGGCGGCGCGGGCGGGCGGACGCCGGCCCGGCCCCGGTCACCCGTCGAGCCGCGGCGCGTCGTCGAGGGCGGCGCGGAGCCGGTGCATCGTCGTACCGATGTCGTCGAGGCTGGTGAACCCCGCGGCGTAGAGGTGACCGCCGCCGCCGAGCGCGACGCAGACCGAGCCGACGTCGACCCGCCCCTTGGAGCGCATCGACACCTTGAGCGAGCCGTCCAGGTCCTGCTTGCAGATCACCGCGACCTCGGCCTCCTCGGCCGTCCGGATGACGTCGATGACACCCTCGAGCTCCTCCATCAGGACGCCCGCGGAGCGCAGGTCGTCCGCGGTGCTGTAGGTCCACACCAGCTCGTGCGCGGGCTCGCAGGCCGCCCGGTTCAGCAGCGTGCCGAGCAGCTTGACGTAGGCGAACCGGTTGGTGTCCCAGATCTGCCGCGAGATGAGGTCGTGCCGCATGCCGGTCCGGAGCAGAGCGGCCGCGATCTCGTGCACCTCCGGCGTCGTCGCCGCGAACTTGAACGACCCGGTGTCGGTCGTCAGCCCGGTGTAGAGGCACGCGGCGATGTCTGCGTCGATCTTCGCGCCGATGGCCTGCAGCAGGTAGTAGACGATCTCCGCGGTGGCGGCGGCCGTCGGCGCCAGCACGTTGACCGTGCCGAAGCAGGTGTTGGACGCGTGGTGGTCGATCATCAGCAGGTCGCGGGCCTTGCCGGCGACGGGGGCGAGACTGCCGAGCCGGTCGACCGACCCGGTGTCGAACGTCACGAGCAGGTCGGGCTCGGCCGGGAAGTCGCCGGGCTCGCACAGCAGGTCGAGCCCGGGCAGGTACGAGTACATCGGCGGTACGACGAACGGGTCGCTCCCCCACGAGGCGACGACCCGCTTGCCCAGGCTGCGCAGGGCGAGGCCGAGCCCGAGCATCGAGCCGAGCGCGTCGCCGTCCGGCCCGAGGTGGCACAGCAGGGCGATCTCCTCCGCGTCGCCGAGCAGCCCGACGGCGCGCGGCCACTCCTTGTCGCACAAGGCGCCGGCGAGGACGGCGGGCAGGTCGGTCACGCCTCGTCCTCCGCCGTCCGGCGATAGGGATCGGCGTCACCGGCGGGCTGCGCGTGCGCCGCGGCGGCGGCGCGCTCGGCGTCCTCCGCCCGGACCCGGGCGACCAGGTCCGCGATCTGCCGGCCCGTCTCCGGTACGACGTCAGCGACGAACTCCAGGC
>DASQMY010000316.1:0-5349 GCA_035645255.1 Mycobacteriales bacterium | reverse complement strand
CCGCGCGCTGCGCTTCGGCTCGATGCGGGCGCAGCTGCTCGGTCTGGAGGTCGTCCTCGCGGGCGGGCGGGTCGTCAGCCGGCTCGGCGGTCCGGCCAAGGACAGCTCGGGCTACGACCTGCCCGGCCTGTTCGCGGGCAGCGAGGGGACGCTGGGCGTCGTCACCAAGGTCTGCCTGCGGCTGGTGCCGCAGCTGCCGGCTCGGGTCACCGCGCTCCTCGGTGTCGCCGACACCGCGGCGGCCATGCGCCTGCTCGCCGGCATCCGGCACGTGCCGTCGCTCGACGCGGCGGAGCTGATGTACGCCGAAGGCGTCGCGCTGGTGCGCTCGCACGCGCAGCTCGCGGCGCCGCTGCAGGCCGAGTGGCCCGTCTACCTGCTGGTCGAGTGCGCCGCGCGGGCCGACCCGACCGCTGAGCTGGCCGCGGCGCTCGCGGACTCGGCCGACATCGGGGACGTCGCTGTCGCGGCCGACGGCCGGGACCGCGAGCGGCTGTGGGCCTACCGCGAGCGGCACACCGAGGCGATCTCCGCGGCAGGGGTCCCGCACAAGCTCGACGTCGCGGTGCCGCTTTCGCGGCTGGCGGAGTTCGCCGAGTCCGTCCGCGCGCTCGTCCCCGCACTCGACCCGGCCGCGCACTGCGTGCTGTTCGGCCACGCCGGTGACGGCAACCTTCACGTCAACCTGCTCGGCCTCGACCCGCGGGGCGACCGGGTGGACGACGCCGTGCTGCGGCTGGTCGCCGACCTGGGCGGGAGCATCAGCGCTGAGCACGGGATCGGCGTCGCCAAGCGCGCGTGGCTGCCGTTGACCCGGTCAGCGGCAGACATCGGCGCGATGCGCGCGATCAAGGACGCGCTCGACCCGGCCGGTCTGCTCAACCCCGGCGTGCTGCTGCCGTAGCGTCCGGGGCTGCTCAGCCGAGCCTGGCCGGGTCGAACAGCCCGATCGCGCGGCTGGTCCCGCCGCCGGACACCAGGTCGATCGCGATGTCGCCGAGCACCGGCGAGAACTTGAAGCCGTGCCCGGAGCAGCCGCCGGCGACGACGACCCGCTCGTTGCCGGGCGCGCTGCCCACGACGAAGTGCTCGTCCGGCGAGTTCGTGTAGAGGCAGACCGCGCCGCGCACCGGCTCAGGATGCACCCCCGCGAGCGCACTGCCGGCGTACGCCGAGAGGGGTGCGACGTCCGCCGGGCGGACGGTGCGGTCGACGTCGTCGGGGTCGGCCGGCTCGCCCTCGTGGTGCACGGCGAGCTTGACCGTCCGGCCGTCCATGGCGGGGAGGCCGTAGACATGGTGAGAGGCTGTCACCTCGCGGATGAACACCGGGAAGCGGCCGGCCGAGTACGCCGCCACGTCGCCGGGAGCGAACCACACCTGCACCTGCCGCTCGACCTGCAGCACCCGGGCGAGCGACGGCACCAGCCGGCCGAGCCACGGCCCGGCCGTCACGACCGCGCGCCCGACCCGGTAGTCGCGCTCGGCGGTGCTCACCACGACGCAGTCGCCCTCGTCGCTGACCCGCTCGACGCGCACGCCGGATACCAGCCGGGCACCGGAGGCGGTCGCCGCCGCGGCTGCCGCGCGTACGGCGTCCTCCGGGCGGAGCACCCCGGCCGCCCGCTCGTGCACGGCGACGGTCCCGTCCGGGACCCGGTGCTGCGGGAAGCGGGTGCGCAGCGCCGCGGTGTCCAGCAGCTCGTGGTCGAGGCCGTGCCGGCGGACGCTCGCCAACGTCCCCGCGACCACGCCGCTGTCCGGCGGCCCGAGCATCAGCGCTCCGGTCATGGTCAGCAGCCGCGTGCCGGTGGCCGCCTCGAGCTCGCGCCACAGCCCGAACGCCTCGCGCACCAGCGGCACGTAGCGCTCGTCCTCGAAGTAGGCGGTCCGGATGACCCGTGACTCACCGTGCGACGAGCCGAGCGCGTGGCCCGGCTCGTGCTGCTCGAAGCCGAGCATCCGCAGGCCGCGGAGCGCACCACGCCACAGCGCGGCGCTGCCGAAGCCGCCGACCCCGACGACCGCGACGTCTGCGTCGAGCGGCCGAGAGCGGCCCTGGTTGCGAGCGCTCGCGTGCGTGGGTGTAGCGGTCGCGCCCGGATCCCGGGCGAATCGAGCGTTGTCCCGCGGCGCAACGATCAGGTTGGGCGCCGATCGGACCGCGATGGCGAACCGATCCACGCCCGACCTGATCACCAACCCCCAGCGAGCCGGTACGGCGAGGGCCACGTGTTGCCTCCGCGGTCTTCTGGGCCGCCGGCGGCCCGCGGATCTGTCAGCCCAGCAGCCTAGGTTGTGCCGTGAGCCGACCGGAGGGGTGCGACCGATGCCGACGCGGTGCGAGTGGGCGGCCGAGCCGCTGATGCACGACTACCACGACCTGGAGTGGGGCACGCCGGTCCACGACGACCAGCGGCTGTTCGAGTTCCTGATCCTCGAGGGTGCGCAGGCCGGGCTGAGCTGGGCGACGATCCTGCGCAAGCGAAGTGCCTACCGCGCGGCGTTCGACGGCTTCGACCCCGCCAGGGTGGCGCGGTACGACGACGCGCGGATGGCCGAGCTGATGAACGACGCCGGCATCGTGCGCAACCGGCTCAAGGTCCGCGCCGCCGTCGCCAACGCCAAGGCGGTCCTCGCGATCCAGCAGGAGCGCGGCAGCTTCGCCGACTACCTCTGGGCGTACGTCGACGGCGTGCCGTTGACCGGCGCACCGGCCACGCTCGCCGACGTGCCGGTGTCGACGCCGCTGGCCGAGACGCTCAGCCGTGACCTGAAGAAGCGCGGCATGACGTTCGTCGGGCCGACCATCGTCTACTCGCTCATGCAGGCGGTCGGGCTGGTCAACGACCACACGACGAGCTGCTTCCGCTTCGCCGAGCTGACCGGCAGCGCCAGCAGCGCGGGTCGGGCCGGTCAAGCCCACGGCTAGCTCGCGCCCAGCCCCAGGTTGGCGTGGATCTCGCGCGTCGCGGTCGAGCGGTTGAGCGTGTAGAAGTGCAGCCCCGGTGCGCCGCCGGCGAGCAGCTCCAGACAGAGCTCCGTCGCGATCTCGACGCCGCACCTGCGGACCGCCGCCGCGTCGTCGGCGTACGGCTCGATGCGGTCGATCACCTCGCGCGGCACGGCCGCGCCGGACAGCGCCGCCATCCGCGAGATGCCGGCGAGGTTCGTGACCGGCATGATGCCCGGCACCACCGGCTTGGTGATCCCGCGGTCGGCGAGCGACTCGACGAGCGCGAAGTAGTCCCCCGGCCGGAAGAAGAACTGCGTGACGGCGAAGTCCGCCTGCGCGAGCTTGGCCGCCGTCCGGTCGCGGTCGAGCGTCAGGTTGGGCGACGACGGGTGCCCCTCCGGGTGCGCCGCGACCGCCAACGAGAAGCCGTCCACGTCGCGTGCCAGCTGGACGAGCTCGGCTGCGTACTTCAGCTCGCCCTCAGGGAGGTTCAGCCCGGCCGGCGGGTCGCCCCCGAGGCAGAGGACGTTCTGTACCCCGGCGTCCCGGTAGCGCTCCAGCACCGCCTGCAGCTCCGCCCGGGTGTGCGCTGCGCAGGTGAGGTGCGCCATCGGCGTCATCGTCGTCGTCCGCAGGATCTGCACGACGAGGTCGTGCGTCCGCTCGCGCGTCGTGCCGCCCGCGCCGTAGGTGATCGAGACGTACGACGGGCGCAGCGGCTCGAGCTCGACGAGCGTCTGCTCGAGGACCCGCTCGGCCTCCTCCGACTTCGGCGGGAAGAACTCGAACGAGAAGCAGGGACCGGCGGCGAGCAGGTCGGCGATGCGGGCCATGACCGTGCAATCTACCGGGCGGCGCGGAGCGGGCGGGGCGGCCGGGCGCGGGCCCGCGGCGATGCGGGAACGCCGCGACCTGCCTGCAGCGTTGGATCATTCGGGTGACGTGTGGACGTGGCCGTGCCAACCGCGGACCGGCCGCCGTACGCTGTCACCTGCACGACCCCTTCGAACCGCCAGGAAAGGCAGAACCACGATGCGGATGCGCAGCAGCAACCCGGTGCTGACCCGGGCGTTCCCGACCCAGGGCGCCGGCTACGCGCCCGGCGGCTACTCCCCTGGCTACGCGCCGCCCGGCACCGAGCCCGGCTGGGCGCCGCCCGGCTACCAGACCGCAGACCGGCTGACCATCGACGACGTCGTGATCCACACTGCGGGGCTGCTCGCGCTCGTGATGGGCGTCGCCGCGGTCACCTGGATCGCCGTACCGCTCGAGGTGTCGCTCGGTCTGGCGATGCCGGCCGCCCTGATCGCGCTGGGCATCGTGCTCTGGACGTCGTTCAAGCGCCGCGGGCACGTCTCGCCGGCGATCGCGATCAGCTACGCCGTCGTCGAGGGCGTCTTCCTCGGAGCGATCAGCAAGGCCTACAACGAGGCGTTCGGCGGCGGCATCGTGATGCAGGCGCTGGTCGCCACCGCGGCCGTGTTCTTCGGGATGCTGGCGCTCTACCAGGCGCGGATCATCCGGGCGACGCCGAAGATGCGCAAGTTCCTCTACGTCGCGATGATGGGCATCTTCCTCACCTACATGGCGAGCTTCGTGATGCGGCTGTTCGGCGCGGAGATGCCGCTGCTCAACGACAACTCCGGGCTCGGCATCCTGGTCAGCCTCGCCATCGTCGGCGTCGCGGCGTTCATGCTGATCCTCGACTTCGACCAGGTCGAGACCGCGATCGCGTCCGGCGCGCCGCGCGAGTTCGCCTGGACAGCGGCCTTCGGTCTGCTGGTGACGATCATCTGGCTCTACCTGGAGCTGCTGCGGCTGCTCGCCAAGCTGCAGAGTCGGGACTGACCGGCTGACCCGCTACACCTGAGCTCCGTAGGAGGCCGCCCGCTCGCGGGCGGCCTTCGCCGTCTCCGCTCCCCGCGACACGGAAGTTGCGTCCGTGGGCCGGACGTCCGGCGCTGCAGCGGCAAGTGAGCGGCTGCAGCCGCGCTCCAGCCTGGCCAGACTCGCCTGCTCGACCATCCAGGCCGGCCGCCGAGACGCGTCGCCCCGGCCCGCCGGCCGACCCGCCGAACCAGACACCGCGGCACACTTGCCGCAGCGGGCGCCGCGCCTACGATGGGCGCCATGGGTCCGGAGAGCCTCACCGAGCTGGTCCGCGCCGCGGCCGACGGGGACCAGCGCGCGTGGAACGCGCTCGTGGACCGGTTCTCCCGTCTGGTGTGGGCGGTAGCCCGGCAGCACCGCCTCTCCGAGGCGGACGCCGGCGACGTCGCCCAGGCAACCTGGCTGCGGCTGGTCGAGAACCTGGCCAGCCTGCGCGAGCCGGAAGCGGTCGGCGGCTGGCTCGCGACGACCGCTCGGCGGGAGGCGCTGCGCGTGATCAAGCAC
>DASQMY010000315.1:0-3419 GCA_035645255.1 Mycobacteriales bacterium | reverse complement strand
GGCGTCATTGTCGCGTGCCGCCGTGACTCCAGGAGCGGCACGATCAGCTCAGGCGACGAGGCCCAGCCTGCGCAGCTCGACGGTGAGGTCGTGCGGTGAGGTCGACGCGGTCATGGCTGCCTCCAGCGAGACGACGCCGTCGCGGATCAGCGCGACCAGGTGCTGGTCGAAGGTCTGCATGCCGTAGTAGGCGCCCTCGGAGATCAGCTGGTTGATCGTCGAGGTCTTGTCGGGATCGGCGATCGCGTCGGCGATGCGGCCGGTGTTGACGCAGATCTCCATCGTGACGCAGCGACCCTCGTTGTCGGCCCGCGGCGTCAGCCGCTGGCAGATGATGCCGCGCAGCGCGCCGGCCAGCGCGAGCCTGACCTGCTTCTGCTCGTGCGGCGGGAAGAAGTCGATGACGCGGTTGACCGTCTCCTGCGCGTCGGTGGTGTGCAGCGTCGACATGACGAAGTGGCCGGTCTCCGACGCGGCGAGCGCGGCCTTGACCGTCTCGTGGTCGCGCATCTCGCCGACCAGGATGACGTCAGGGTCCTGACGCATCGCGGCGCGCATCGCGGTCGAGAAGTCCTCGGTGTCGACGCGCACCTCGCGCTGGTTGATCATGGACATCTTGTCGAAGTGCAGGACCTCGATCGGGTCCTCGATCGTCACGATGTGCGCTTCGCGGTTCTCGTTGATGTGGTCGATCATCCCGGCGAGCGTCGTCGTCTTGCCCGATCCGGTCGGGCCGGTGACCAGCACCAGGCCGCGCGGCTCCAGGGCGAGCGAGGCGATGACAGCGGGCAGGCCGAGATCCTGCAGGCCGATCGCGCCGATGCTGACCCGCCGGAACACCAGACCGGCCGAGCCGCGGGACCGGAACGCGTTGACGCGGAACCGCCCGACGCCGGCGAGCGAGTAGGCGAAGTCCGCCTCGTTCTTGCGACGGAACTCCTCGACCAGGTCGGGCCGGAGCACCTCGCTGACCATCGCGTCGGTGTCCGCCGAGGACAGGTCACGCGTCTGCAGCTTGCGCAGCCGGCCGTCGATGCGCACGCGGGGCGGCGAGCCCACCTTGCAGTGCAGGTCCGAGCCGCCGGACTCAACCAGTGCCCGCAGGTAGGGCTCGATGGTCTTCGACAACTCAGCTCCCGACGTGCGACTCCGCCGGGCAGCCGCCCGGAAGGCGGACGCGTGGCGCGGCTGCCTCAGAGTCTGGATCGGCGGGGAGTAGTCCGGTCTTGAGCCGATCGGCTCAGCCGATGACGGCGATCACGTCGCCCTCCTGGACGACGTCGCCCTCGGCGACCCGCAGCGCGACCGTCCCCGAGCACTCCGCGACGATCGGGATCTCCATCTTCATCGACTCGAGGATCACCAGCGTGTCGCCATCCTCGACCGTGTCGCCCTCGGCCACGACGACCTTCCACACGTTGGCGACCATCTCGGCAAGGACTTCCTCGGCCACGCCAGCTCCCTCGGTGTCGGACGTCGTTCGCCGCATTCTGCCAGTACGCCGCAGCGCACGCGCTCAGCGCTGCGCGGCGATCTGGATGAGGTTGCCGCACGTGTCGTCGAGCACCGCGGTCATGACCGGGCCCATCTCCAGCGGCTCCTGGGTGAAGCGGACGCCGGCGGCACGCAGCCGTTCGGTCTCGGCGACGACGTCGTCGACGGCGAACGACGTCCACGGGATGCCGTCCGCGACGAGCGCCGCCTTGAACGGACCGGCGGCGGGGTGGCTGTCCGGTTCGAGCACCAGCTCGGTGCCGTCCTCGTCCGCCGGCGAGACGACGGTGAGCCAGCGGTGCTCGCCGAGCGGGATCTCGGCCTTCTTCACGAACCCGAGCACCTCGGTGTAGAAGCGCAGCGCCTTGTCCTGGTCGTCGACCAGCACGCTGGCCACGTTGATCCGCATCACGGGTCTCCTTGCGGTCTGGGCGCCGGCCACCGCGCGGCGATGGCCGACAGCGGGGTCGGGTCGAACGTGTGCAGCTTGTAGCGACCGGACCGGCGGACCACGACCAGACCGGCCGCCTCGAGGACGTCCAGATGCTGCGAGACCGCCTGCCGGGTCGACCCGAGCGAGTGCTTGACGGCCAGCCTGGTGCACAGCTCGAACAGCGTCTGGTCGGCCCGCTCCTGGAGCTCGTCGAGGATGACCCGGCGGGTCGGGTCGGCGAGCGCCTTGTACACGTCGCTCATCGGAGTGGACGATAGGCAAGTAGATACTTGCCTGTCAACCCGGGTGCGCCGGCGCCGCCTCATCGATGGGCTGGCGCACCGGCTGCCCGGTAGCGGGCCCGGTCGCGACGTGCAGCGGTAGGCGGATGGACGCGCGGCAGCCGGCGCCGCGCTCGGACCAGACCTCCAGCTCGCCGCCATGCCGTCGACCAGCCGCCGGGTGACGTACAGCCCGAGCCCCGAGCCCGGACGCGTCAGCACGGTGGTGTCGTCGCGGCGGAAACGGCCGAGGACCTCCCACAGCGCGTCCTCCGGGATGCTGCGGCCGTTGTCGCGCACCTCGATCGTGACGTGCCCGCCGTACACCGAGGTCCCGATCCGAACCGGCGGCGCCATTCGAGGGTGCTCGACAGGTGATCCGGCGTCGCCATGACGGCCAGCCCCGCCGGTACGTCGGCGGTCACCTCGTCACCGCCCGCGTGCCGGACGGCCTCCGCGACGACGTCGAGGACGTCGACCGGCATGCGCTCGAACGAGATCAGCCCGCGCTCGAGCCGCGCGGCCATCAGCATCGTCCGGACGACCCGCTCCAGGCGCCGCCCCGCTCGCAGGCCGAGCAGCTCCAGGCTGCGCCGAAGCGTGTCGTCGATGCGGTCGCTCCTACAAGTCGACGGGCAGGTCGTCGTCGTGCTCGCTGCCGAGTCGTGCCGCCGGTCGGCGTTCGGCCCCGATCAGCTCCGGCTGCTGTCACCCGTGGTCACGCTGGTTGGCGACGGAACTGCGCAGCCGTGAGCTGCTGCGCGAGGCGGAGCGCTGCGAGGACCGGCTGCTGACGCTGGTGGGGCACGAGATGCGGACGCCCCTGACCTCGGTCATCGGGACCTTCACGACGCTGATCAGCATCGCCCAGACCCAGCCGGGTGCCCCTGTCCCGAGCGGCAGCCGGTCCCGGTCCGCGAGGCTGCCCTCGCCGTACGAGCCGAGCAGCTGGAGACCGTTGCCCCGGACGAGGCGGAGCGTCACCGCGTCCGCGCCGACGACCGGCGCGATCCGCGCGGTCAGCGCCGCGGCGAGCGCTGCGTCGTCCCGGATTGCGAGGGATGCGCCTCGCGCGCGCGCATGCGGCCTACCAGTCCCGTGTCGTAGTCGCCGGCGGCGAACTCGGTGTCGGCGAGCAGCTCGGCGAAGAACGGCAGGTTGTTCTTCGGCCCCTCGATCCGGAACGCGGAGACCCCTGCCGCCATCCGGTC
>DASQMY010000314.1:0-9910 GCA_035645255.1 Mycobacteriales bacterium | reverse complement strand
GGGAGGCCTGTACGCCGCCCTGTGGCGGGTGCAGACCGGCGACGCCGTCACGCACTGACGGCCTTGGCGACCCGCCGGCAGGGGTCAGCCGTAGGTGTCGCGGTCGCCGCGGCCGCCGCTCACCCGCCATTGGCCGGCCTGGCGCGCCGGCCCGGACGGCCCGTGGATCCGCAGCTTGGCGACGGTCTCCACGCCGACCTCGGCCTGGATCCGGACGAGGATCGTGCGGGACAGCAGCCGCAGCTGCGTCGCCCATGCGGTCGACTCGGCCTCGACGACCAGCTCGCCGTCGTTCAGCGCGAGCGGGCGGGCGTGCGCCGCGACATCCGGTCCGACCAGGTGGTCCCAGCGGCTGAGCACCGAGGCCGCCTTCACGTCGCCCTGCCAACCGCGAGCAGCGAGCAGCGCGTGGATCGCGTCGGCGAACCCCACCGGGTCGACACTGTCGCCCGGCCGGCGCCGGCGGGTGCGGCGCAGCTCTGCGCGCTTGTCCGACGCCATCCGGCGGGCGGCCGGGGACGCGGCGCGGCGGCGTTCGGCCTCCGCCTTGACCTCCGCGAGCACCGACCGCGCGAGGTCGGGACCCGTCACCGGCGCAGCCGGTACGCCGGACTCGTCGCCAGCTGCGGTGGCGTCGTCGCCCACCTCGTCACCGGACACGTGTCACCTCACCGGCCATCACGTCGAACCGCGCGCCGACCAGCTGCTCGGGGACGTCCTCGACGACGGCCGCCGTCACCAGCACCTGACCTCTGCTCACGACGAGCTCGGCAAGCCGGTCGCGCCGGCGGGTGTCGAGCTCGGCGAAGACGTCGTCGAGCACCAGCACCGGCTCGCCGCCGTCGGCGGCCAGCAGGTCGTGCGACGCGAGCCGCAGCGCCAGCGCCAGCGACCACGACTCACCGTGGCTCGCGTAGCCCTTGGCCGGGAAGTCGCCGATCGAGAGCACCAGGTCGTCGCGGTGCGGGCCGACCAGCGAGACGCCGCGCTCGAGCTCCTGCGGCCGGACCCGGGAGACCTCGGCCGCGATCGCCGCCGCGAGCAGGTCGCGGTCCGGGACGAGCGGGACGTCAGCGCCCAGCGAGCACCTGTAGTCCAGCCGCGTCGGGCCGCTGCCGCCGGACACCGCGTCGTACGACTTGTCGACCAGCGGCCGCAGCGTGTCGACGACCTCCAGCCGGCCAGCGAGCAGCTCCGAGCCGTGCCGGGCGAGGTGCTCGTCCCACACGTCGAGCGTCCGGAGGTCGCCGCCGCCGCTGCGCGCGGCCCGAGTCGCGGCGCCCGAGGTCTTCAGCAGCGTGTTGCGCTGCTTGAGGACCCGGTCGTAGTCGGCGCGGACCGCGTGGTAGCGCGGCGAGCGGGCGATCAGCAGGTCGTCGAGGAAACGCCGGCGCGAATCGGGATCGCCCTTGACCAGCTGCAGGTCCTCCGGTGCGAACAGCACCGACCGGAGCAGCCCGAGCACCTCGCGCGGCCGCGGCACCGGACCGCGGTTGATCCGGGCCCGGTTGGCCCTGCCGGGGTTGATCTCGATCTCCACGAGCGTCGCCCGGCCGTCGCCCTGCACCTCGCACCGGATGATCGCCCGCTCGGCGCCCTGCCGCACCAGCGGCGCGTCCGTCGAGACCCGGTGGCTGTCCAGCGTCGCGACGTAGCCGATTGCTTCGACCAGGTTGGTCTTGCCCTGGCCGTTGGGTCCGATGAACGCGGTCGGGCCGGGAGCCAGCTCCACGTAGGCCTCCGCGTAGCCGCGGAAGTCGGTCAGCGCCAGCTTCGAGACGTGCATCGAGCTCAGGCGCTCACTGCTGCTCGGCCTGCGCCGACTGGGCCGCCTCGCGCGCCTCGGCCTCCGTCGGCGTCTCGATCTCCGGCTCCGCGTCGCGTTCGCGGGTCGCGTGGCCACCGAACTGCTTGCGCAGCGTCGCGATCACCTTCATCGCCTCGGACTCCTCCTGCCGCGACGCGAACCGCGCGAACAGCGACGCCGAGATGACGTTGAGCGGTACGGCGAGCCGGATCGCCTCCTGCACCGTCCACCGGCCCTCGCCGGAGTCCTCCGAGTAGCCGCTCACCTTCTCCAGCCCCGGGTCCTCGGACAACCCCTTCGCGAGCAGGTCGAGCAGCCAGGACCGGACGACCGTCCCGTGCCGCCACGACTCGACGACCTGCTGCAGCGGGATGTCGTACTCGCTCTTGGCCATCAGCTCGAAGCCCTCGGCGTACGCGTGCATCAGCCCGTACTCGATGCCGTTGTGGACCATCTTCGTGTAGTGGCCGGCGCCGACCGCGCCGGAGTGGACGAAGCCGTCCTGCTCCGGCTTGAGCGAGTCGAAGACCGGCTGCAGCTTCGCCACGTCCGACTGGTCGCCGCCCACCATCAGCGCGTAGCCCTCGGTGCGCCCCCAGATGCCGCCGCTCACCCCGGCGTCGACGAAGCCGATGCCGCGCTCCCTGGCCGCCGCGGCTCGGCGTACCGAGTCGACGTAGTAGGAGTTGCCGCCTTCGACGATCACGTCGCCCGCCTCGAGCAGGCTGACCAGCTCGTTGACCGTCTGCTCGGTGGGGTCGCCGGCGGGCACCATCACCCACACCGCACGCGGCGCCTCGAGCCGCTGCACCATCTGCTCCAGCGAGTCGACGTCGCGCTTGTCACCGGACCGGTCGTAGCCGAGCACCTCGTGCCCGGCGGCGCGCAGCCGCTCGCGCATGTTGAAGCCCATCTTCCCGAGGCCGACCATCCCCAGCTGCATGCTTGCAGTCCCTCTCCCGAGCCGATGTGAGTGCGATGGGTGCGCGACGCTACCGAACGTCAGCCGGAGAGCCGCACCGGCATGATCACGTAGCGGTAGTCGGCCTCGGTGTCCTTGCCGGTGACGACCGCCGGCTTGACCGAGCCGTTGAAGCGCAGGTGCGCGATGTCCGAGTCGAGCGCGCCGAGCCCGTCGAGCAGGTAGGTCGGGTTGAACGCGATGGTCATCGGGTCGCCGTCGAACGTCGCCTCGATCGCCTCGGACGCCTGTGCGTCGTCGCCCGTGCCGACCTCGAGCAGCAGCGAGTCACCCTCGAACGTCAGCCGGACCGGGGTGTTGCGCTGCGCGACCAGCGACACCCGCTTGACCGCCTCGATCAGCGTCGACGTGGTCACCGTCGCCGACGCGGCGAACTCCGCCGGGAAAAGCGAGCGGTACTTGGGGAACTCGCCCTCGAGCAGGCGGGTGGTGGTCCGCCGGCTGCCACCGCTGAATCCGGCCATCCCCTCACCCTGTGACCCGACGCCGAGCGCGACCGCGACCTCGGCCCCCGTCGTGGCCAGCGTCTTGGCCGCCTCGGACAGCGTGCGCGCCGGGATCAGCGCGACCGTCGACACGTCGGCCTGCTCCGGGCGCCAGCGCAGCTCGCGCATCGCGACCCGGTAGCGGTCGGTGGCCGCCAGCACGATCCGGTCGCCCTCGACCTCCACCCGGATGCCGGTCAGCACGGGGAGCGTGTCGTCCCGGCCGGCCGCCACGAAGACCTGCGCGACCGCCGCCGCGAACGCGTCACTCGCGATCCTGCCGGACGCGTCGGGCATCGCCGGCAGCGTCGGGTAGTCCTCCACCGGCAGCGTCGGCAGCGTGAACCGCGCCGAGCCGCAGGTCAGCACCGCCCGTGAGCCGTCCGTGCTGACCTCGACCGGGGCGGCCGGGAGGCTTCGGGTGATCTCCGCCAGCAGCCGCCCGGAGACCAGCGACCGGCCACCCTCACCCGCCTGGCAGTCCAGCGTCGCCTCGGCGGACACCTCGTAGTCGAACCCGGAGAGCGTGAGCTGGCCGCCGCTCACGTCGAGGAGCAACCCGGCGAGCACCGGCACGGCGGGCCTGGCCGGCAGCGTCCGCGCGGTCCACGCCACCGCGTCCGCGAACTCGTCTCGCTCAACCCGGAACTTCATCGAGGACCGCCTCTCCTGCGGGCGTCGTCCCCAGTGCGGGGCTGCCCTACCAGCTCTTTGGTTTGTGTGTTCAAGACATACAACTCGTCACCGTAGGCGGCGGGAAACTGTGGGAAACCCGCGTCGGTGCAGGTAAGCGCGGCTGCACCGATCCGCGGCGGGTGTGGGCAACGCCGGTGGACGGCCACAGCGGGCCGGGTTGCGGCGGACCTTCCCCAGCCCGTCCCCGGCGTACCCCCCGGTTGTCCACACGGTTGTCCACAGCATGTGCACGCCCCCACCGAGCGTTGGCGCGCGCAGCATGGAGCACCGCAGGGCCGGTCAAGGCCGCACCGGTCACAGCTGCCTCGCCCGAACCTTGATCCGGTTGGTGAGCTCGGTGACCTGGTTGTAGATCGACCGGCGCTCGGCCATCAGCGAGCGGATCTTGCGGTCGGCGTGCATGACGGTGGTGTGGTCTCGGCCGCCGAACGCCTGGCCGATCTTCGGCAGCGAGAGGTCGGTGAGCTCGCGGCAGAGGTACATCGCGATCTGCCGCGCCGTGACGAGCACCCGCGAGCGCGACGAGCCGCAGAGGTCCTCCATGGACAGCCCGAAGTAGGCCGCCGTGGCGGCCATGATCGTCGCCGCGGTGATCTCCGGCCCGCTCTGGTCCGGGATCAGGTCCTTGAGGACGATCTCGGTGAGGGAGAGGTCGACCCCCTGCCGGTTGAGGCTGGCGAACGCCGTCACGCGGATCAGCGCGCCCTCGAGCTCGCGGATGTTGCTCTGGATCTTGGACGCGATGTACTCCAGCACGTCCGGCGGAGCGGCCAGCCGCTCCTGGGCGGCCTTCTTGCGCAGGATCGCGATCCGCGTCTCCAGGTCGGGCGGCTGGACGTCGGTGATCAGGCCCCACTCGAACCGGTTGCGCAGCCGGTCCTCCAGCGTGGACAGCTGCTTGGGCGGCCGGTCGGAGCTGATGACGATCTGCTTGTTGGCGTTGTGGAGCGTGTTGAACGTGTGGAAGAACTCCTCCTGCGTCCGCTCCTTGTTCTCCAGGAACTGGATGTCGTCCACGAGCAGGATGTCGACGTCGCGGTAGCGGCGCTGGAACGCGCCGGCCTTGTCGTCGCGGATCGAGTTGATGAAGTCGTTGGTGAACTCCTCCGAGCTCACGTAGCGGACCCGCTGGCCGTGGAACAGGCTGGTCGCGTAGTGGCCGATCGCGTGCAGCAGGTGGGTCTTGCCGAGCCCGCTGTCGCCGTAGATGAACAGCGGGTTGTAGGCCTTGGCGGGTGCCTCTGCGACCGCGACCGCGGCGGCGTGGGCGAAGCGGTTGCTCGAGCCGATGACGAAGGTCTCGAACGTGTACTTCGGGTTGAGCCTGGCCGGCTCGGCCGGCTTCTGCGCGACGGTGTCCCGGCCCATGCTCGGCGCCGCCCGCGGCGGCTCCGGCGGCTCGGGCTGCTCGTCCCGGCGGCCGTCGTCGCCGTCGTCGCGCGGCTGGACGGTCACCGCGACACTGATGTCGCGGCCCAGCTCGGTGGACAGCGCGCGCGCGATCATCGGCCGCAGCCGGGTCTCGAGCAGGTCCTTGGTGAAGTCGTTGGGGGCCGCGAGCAGCGCGGTGTCCTCGACCAGCCCGAGCGGACGGGTCTGGGAGATCCAGGCGCGGTTCTGCGCGTTGAGCTCACCGTCACCGAGGCCCTGCAGCGACCGCTCCCAGACGCCGACCAGGTCGATCGTCTCTTCCGTCACGTCGCCGTCCCTCCGCAAGTGTCCACAGCTCTGTGGGAGCCGTTCCGACCGCGTGGTGAGCGCTGGCGGCCGGTCGGACGACGTGTGGGCCGAGGCTTCGTCCACACCGTCGTCCACATCCTGTGCACGGGACGCCGCCGGCGGAGCCCGCACGCCGCGGATCGCTGGCGGTGACGGCGCCGACGTCGTTCCCCGGCGGTCGTCCGTCGTCGCCGGAGCCGGCTGACCGGGCCCGGGACGACGTGTCGCCGACCTCGACGAGGCCTGCGGGGGAAGTCACGGCGCGGGCGGACGATAACGCGCCCGCGAACGCCGAGTCCAGCGGTTGTCCACAACCCCGGAGAGGACACCGAACTCTCCACGTCCGGCGTCTTTGACGGTGGTATGGGCCCCGCGTATCGTGTTGCAGTCTGTCTGCCAGCCGCCGGGTGTCCCCGTATGCTCGTCGTCGGACCAACCCTGCCCGCGCTGCCAGCCGAGCACCGAGCACACCCGCTGAGTGGAGTTTTCGTGAGCAAGCGCACGTTCCAGCCGAACAACCGCCGCCGGGCGAAGACCCACGGGTTCCGACTCCGCATGCGGACCCGGGCCGGCCGCGCGATCCTCGCGACCCGGCGGGCCAAGGGTCGCAAGGAGCTGTCGGCGTAGTGCTGCCTGCCGCCGCCCGGGTGCGGCGCAGCGAGGACTTCAAGGCTGTCCTGCGACGTGGCCGTCGCGTCGTTCGGGGGCCGATCGTCGTACACCTGCTGCCGGCCACCACCACCGACCGCGCCGCTCCCACGCGGGCCGGGTTCGTCGTCGGCCGCGCCGTCGGCAGCGCGGTGACGCGCAACCTGGTACGCCGGCGGCTGCGTCACCTCGTCCGTGACCGGCTGCCGGCACTCCCGCCCGGGACCACCGTCGTGGTGCGGGCGCTGCCCGGCTCCGCTGATGTGTCGTTCCACGAACTGTCGCGCCTGCTCGACCGTGGCCTGACCCGGCTCACCGGCGCGGCGGCATGAGGGTCCTGCTGCTCGCGCTGATCGCCGGCTACCGGCGCTTCCTCAGCCCGCTGCTCGGCCGGCACTGCCGGTTCCACCCCACCTGCAGCGCCTACGCGCAGGAGGCGATCGGCCGCCACGGCGCGCTGCGCGGCGGCTGGCTCGCCGTGCGCCGCATCGGCCGCTGCCACCCATTCCACCCGGGCGGGCTCGACCCCGTTCCGGAGCCGGCCACCCGGCCGGCCGCCCGCTCCGTACGCCGGCGTGACCGCCGCGTCACGGCGGGCTGACCGAGACCCAGGAGCCTGCCCCAGTGCTAGACCCACTCGTCGACCTGATCGCGAAGTTCATCGTCGCGATCCATGAGGTCACCCAGTACGTCGGCGGTTTCGACAGCGGCGCATCCTGGGCGCTGGCGATCGTCCTGCTGACCGTCGCCGTCCGCATCCTGCTGTTCCCGCTGTTCGTCAAGCAGATCAGGTCGCAGCGGAAGATGACCGAGCTGCAGCCGAAGATCAAGGAGCTGCAGGCGCTGCACAAGGGCGACAAGCAGACGCTGAACGCCGAGATGATGAAGCTCTACAAGGAGCAGGGCGCCAACCCGATCGGTGGCTGTCTGCCGCTGATCCTGCAGATGCCGATCTTCTTCTCGCTGTTCAACGTGCTGCGCGACTTCGCGCCCAAGGCGCTGAAGGCCGGCCAGGAGTGCACGGGGGTCGCCGCCGACAACTTCTGCTTCGTCGCGCGGCACGGCATCGACGCGGAGACGGTCGCGTCGGCGGGTTCGGCCAAGATCTTCGGCGCGCCGATCTCGTCGGCGTTCTGGTCGGGCTCGGACCTGCTCGCCGCCCTCGACGCGACGCCGTTGACGGTCAAGATCGTCACGATGACCTTCATCGTCTTCATGGGCCTGACGACGTTCATCTCGCAGAAGCAGATGATGGCCAAGAACGGCCCGGTCGAGGGTCAGGCCGCGACGCAGCAGAAGGTCCTGCTGTACGTGATGCCGTTCATGCTGGCGATCTTCGGCATCAACGTCGCGCTCGGCGTGCTGGTCTACTGGACGACCACCAACCTGTGGAGCATGGCGCAGCAGCGGGTCGTGCTGGCGCGGATGGGCGACGCGGCCGAGGCCGCGAAGGCGGCGGAGGCTGGCAAACCGCTGGTCAGCCCGACCCCGCCGCCCGGCTACAAGCCGCGCGCGGGAGCCCGGTCGGCCGCGACCGGCAACGGCGCCTCCCCGGCGGCCGCTGAGGCCGCGCCCGACGGCGCGGCGACCCCCAAGAGCGGCGCGCTCTCCCCTAAGAGCGGCCCGGCGCGCCAGGCGCCGGCCAATCGGAGCAAGAGCAACAAGAAGGGGCAGCGACGTGGTGGACGACGCTGAGCGCGCCGAGGAGACCGACGCGCCCGCACCGAGCGGAGGTGGCCGGCTGCGCCAGCTCGAGCACGAGGGGGAGATCGCGGCCGACTACCTGGAGACGCTCCTCGACATCCTGGACCTCGACGGCGACCTGGACCTCGACGTCGAGGGCGACCGAGCGATCGTCGAGATCGTCGGTGACGACCTGGACAACCTCGTCGGCCCGCGCGGTACGACGCTCGAGGCGCTGCAGGAGCTCACCCGCCTCGCCGTGCTGCAGCAGACCGGCGAGCGCAGCCGGCTGATGCTCGACGTCGGCGGCTTCCGCGCCCGCCGGCGGGCGGAGCTCACCAAGCTCGGTGCCGCGGTGGCCGAGCGCGTGCTCTCGTCCGGCGAGCGAGAGCAGCTGGCGCCGATGACGCCGTTCGAGCGCAAGGTCGTCCACGACGCGGTGGCCGGGGTCAGCGGCGTGCACAGCGAGTCGGAGGGCGAGGAGCCGCAGCGGCGGGTCGTCGTGCTCCCCGGCTGAGCCAGCAGCGTCGCACTTGTCCGTCGACACCGATCCACCGCCCGCCGCGGCGCGGCTGTTCGGCGACCGGCTGCCCCAGGCGGTCGCGTTCGCCCGGCTGCTCGCCACCGACGCGGTCGTCCGCGGTCTCATCGGGCCGGGCGAGGCCGACCGGCTCTGGGAGCGGCACCTGCTCAACTGCGCGGCGGTCGCGGAGGCGGTCCCGCCGAGCGCGCACGTCGTCGACCTGGGCAGCGGCGCCGGCCTGCCCGGCATCGCGCTGGCACTGGCCCGACCCGACCTCACGGTCGACCTGGTGGAGCCGATGTCACGGCGGACGGTGTTCCTCGACGAGGTGGTCGCCGCGCTCGGGCTGTCGGCCGTCCGCGTCGTCCGGGCGCGCGCCGACGCCGCGGAGCGTGACCGCTACGACGTCGTCACCGCCCGCGCGCTCGCGCCGCTGGACCGGCTGGTCGCGATGGCGCTGCCCCTCGCCCGGCCCGGCGGCGTGCTGCTCGCGATGAAGGGCGCGTCGGCGGCTGCCGAGCTGCGGGCGGCCGGCGACGCGGTCCGGGCCGCTGGCGGCGAGCGGTCCGCCGTACTGCTGCTCGGGGTCGGTCTGCTGGACCCGCCGACCGCCGTCGTGACCGTCCACCGCGCGACGAACGCGGGCCTGGACCGGTCGGCCCGGCGACGGCAGCGCGGCGGTGCTGGTGCCCGCTGACCACACGCCGACCGGGCTCGGCTGGCCGGATCGGCGGGCGGACCGGCCGGCGAGCGAGTCTCCGGGCCGTCCGGTCGCACTCGGCTGGTCGGCGGCGGCCGGGTCCCGCACATTACGGCGCAGCGACTGGACGGCGCGGCACCTGGACCGGCAGGCTCTGCCAGCGGCGCCTCGCCGGACGATCGGTCCCCGGCACCTTCTAGCGCCTTCGGAGGTCGCGTTGCCCGACGAGCAGACCCCGCCCTCCCGGGTGCACGAGGCGGTGGAGAGCGCGCCGCGCCTGCTGCCTGCCGGCGAGGTGGAACCCGCCGAGGTTTCACGTGAAACCTGGCGAGTCGACTCTGTTCCAGGTGAAACAACCGACGTCCCGCGTGTTTCACGTGAAACCGACTTCCAGCTGCCCGACTTCGCCGACACCCCGATCGCGGCGGCGGCGGCGGCAGCGCTACGGGTGTCCGACCCGAACGCGACGCCGTTCCCGCGGCCACCGCGCCGGCGGATCGTGACCGTCGCGAACCAGAAAGGGGGTGTCGGCAAGACCACGTCGACAGTCAACGTCGCCGCTGCACTCGCTCTGCGCGGCGCCCGGGTGCTGGTCATCGACCTGGATCCGCAGGGCAACGCGAGCACCGGACTGGGCGTGGAGCACCATGCCGGCGTTCCCAACATC